>NZ_RZRR01000129.1:0-8816 GCF_003998555.1 Mesorhizobium sp. M7A.F.Ca.CA.002.09.1.1
CGGCATCGAAACCGGTGCCGACCTTGCCGCGATAATGCAATTCACCGCCCTCGAACTCTGCCATTCCGAGCGCCGCCAGCCCTTCGGCCGCATCGGAGATGGTGAAGCCGGCGATGACGAAGTCGTCCGACAGCAGCGCCTTGGTCTTGGTCCAGCTTTTGCTTCGGCCGCTCTGATAGATGGCCGTGGCGCGCTTGGAGACGACACCCTCCAGCCCCAGTTCCGACGCCTGGTCGTAGAGCCCCTGCCCCGAGCCCTCGACATGGTCGGAGAACTGGATGGCGGAATTGGCGCCGAGGCCCGACAGCATCTGCGCGAGCAGCGCCTTGCGCCGGACCAGCGGCGCCTTGGTCAGGTCCCAGCCGTCGAGATGGAGAAGATCGAAGGCGTAGAAATGGAGCTTGCTGCCGGCGCCCTCGGCCAGCGCATCCTGCAGCAGCGCGAAACGGCTGATGCCCCGGGCGTCGAGCACCACGATCTCGCCATCGATGATGGCGTCGCAGCACGGCAGTTTGGCGAACGCATGCGGCAGGTCGCCATAACGCTTCGTCCAGTCGATGCCGCCACGGGTGATCAGCTTGACCGCGCCCTCAGTGAGATGCGCCATGGTGCGGTAGCCGTCGAATTTGATCTCGTGCAGCCAGACTTGTTTGGTGTCTTCGCCATCGGGCGGTTTTGGCACCTGCGTCGCCAGCTGCGGCTCGATACGGGCAAGCATGGGGGCCTTGAAGGCGCCCGGCAGCGTGCCGGGCTTCAGCGATCCCTGTCTGGGCGCGGGTTTGGCGGCGGGCTTTGCCGGCGCCGCCAGCTCCTCGATGCGCAATCCGGATTTGACGCTCTCCGGCCGGGCCGTGAGGATGTCAAGCGCAGTGTCGGCCGCGAGGTCGCGCTCTTTGAACAGCAGCCAGTTCTTCTTGTTTTCGTCCTCGCCGGGTTTCGGCTTCAGCCGGGTCAGCATCCAGCCGCCATTGAGCTTGGCGCCGGCCAGCCGGAACTTGAAGGCGCCGGTGCGCAAGCTCTTTTCGACATCGTCCATCGGCGCCCAGCTGCCGGTGTCCCAGACGATCATCGGCCCGCCGCCATACTCGCCTTCGGGAATGACACCCTCGAAGTCGATATATTCGAGCGGATGATCCTCGGTCTCGACCGCCAGCCTTTTGTCGGCCGGATTGAGCGAAGGCCCGCGCGGCACCGCCCAGCTCTTCAAGACATCGCCGACCTGCAGTCGCAGATCATAATGGTCTGCGGTGGCGTGGTGCTTGTGCACGACGAAGCGGTTGCCGTCGCTGCTGACGAGCCCGCCAACCGGTTCCGGCGTCTTGGCGAATTCGCGTTTGGCGCGATAGGCTTTGAGCTTTGGTGGAGTTGTCATCGCAAAGATCGAAGCACGGCGGCCAGGAACAAGCCAGTCACGCTCTCAATCGTCAGCGGCCGGCGTCAACTCGAGCTCCGCCGGCGACAGCCCTTGCTGCAACTGGCTCAGCCGGAATTCGTCGACCCAATAGGCCTCGCCATCGACCAGAACCCGGGCTTGGTAGGTGCCCTCCGAAAAACGCTGCTCGGTGATGTAGACCTTGTGACGATCGAGCGCTTTGCGCACCGCGGCGCGTTTGGAATTCTGACCTGTGACGGGACTGAACATGACACTGCCCTCGGTCGCCCTGACACGCAACGCGGCCGCTGTCGGCGGCCTTGCGACTGGCTCCAAGGATGCCGGAGACGAGGTGTCCTGTCAATTTCGTGGCAGTGCAGGTTGCAGTCCGGTTAAATTTTGCAGTCTTTTGAAGATGCTCGGGTCTCGGCCTGAATCACGATGTGAAGCGCGCGAAGACGAAGCCGCGCGTGATCGTGCCTGTTGCCGCCAGCCTACGAAGCGGCCGGCATACCCGAATGAGTGGATTTTCGGACTTCCCCGATGAGATCGAGTGTCGCTGCCGCGACCTCGGCAACCTGAAGCCGCTGCACACAATAGACCCCACCGGGGTTGTTTTCTTTACAAACACCTGGAGCGATGCATGGACAGGGCATGACCGGCTGGAGCGTCCGGTTCGGGACACCGAACGGGCCCCATTGCTCAGGCGACGTCAGGCCGTACAACCCCACCGCTGGAGTTCCGACAGATGCCGCGATGTGCATCGGGCCGCTCTCATTGCCTAGAAAGATTGATGCTTCGGCCAACAATGCCGTCAGGACTTCAAGCGAGGCCTTTCCGACGACACTGGCGACCGGCGACGCCGCCACTTCAAGGATCCTTTGCGCGGCAAGCCCCTCATCCGGCCCACCAACGAGCAGAGATCGCAACCCGGTTCTGGCGTATACCTCGTCGATGACCGCAGCAAAATGTTGCGGCGGCCAACAACGCCCTTCGAACCTGGCGCCGGCATGCACGGCCACATATGACTTCTTTGCCAAAGCGTTTTCCGCAAGAATCCTGGCACACTCTTCCTGGGCGGTCCCGTTCGGCTGCAGCCGAGGCGTTGGGTCCTGACAATCCAACCCAAGCGCGTGGAGTGGAGACAGGTTCCTGTAGAGATAATGGGGGCCGCCCTGTCCGAAAGTCGCGGCGAGAACGTTTGCAAGCTGGATTTCCCAGAACTTCATCGGATGCTCGGAAGGATCGAAGCCGACGCGAAGTGGAGCGCCGATCAAACGATGCATTATCCGCGAGGTTTTTGAATCGGTAAGGTCGATGCTAAGATCGAATTTTCGACGCCGCAGATCAGAGATGACGCCACGATAGTCGCTCAAACGCTTGAGCAGAGTCCTTCCTCTGCCGCGGGATTCAAAGCCAACGGCAACATCGGCGATCCCTTGCGCGACGATGAACTGCTTGAGTCCCGGCGCACAAAGCATGGTTACCGATGCTTGTGGATAAGAAAGACGCAGGTTGCGAACCAAAGCAGATGTCAGAACGACATCTCCAATGTACTTCGTTTGAATAATGAGGATGGAACGAATCCCATCTCCTAAACTTGCATTCATCGAGGTGATCTGCCGAAAACGCCAATTTGAGAAATTCTGCCGACGACACTCATTTCTGAACGTCAAGCGCGCTTTCAAATATAGAGCCAACCAACCCTGTCAACAACCTTGCCGGCCTTGGTGCCTCTTTGCATCGGTCGTCGGCAGGACCGGCAAACGCTCGTCCTCAGTCCTTCAATCGCCGCAAGCGGCGCGTCAGGCCCTGAACGGCTTTGAGCAGCCGGGGGCGCGACCGCGTCATGCCTTCGACCCGGCTGCGCAACAGAATGGCTGCGTTCGCAGCCCTGCCCCGCACCGTCACCGGTTCGCAGATCTCGGCCAAAACCGAACTCGCGGCACCAATATGTTGCTTGTAGCCCTGGCCGCCGACCGACAGGTCGAAATAGTCGAAGCCCCGCTCGCATCCCCACATCATCAGCTTGCCCATCGTCGTCAGGCCGGGTGAGACATTGGCGACCGCGTTCTGGTCGATGCCCAGCAGGAGGGCGTGAAGTGTGCCTTTTCTGACCAGCACATAGATGGAGGCGAGCCAGGCTTCACCGACGCGTAGACCGAAGAGCCGCACAGATCCATTGGACAGGCCTTGCAGCGCCGCGGCGCGGTAGAAATCGACGACCGGGACCTGCGTCAGGAGGTCGAAACGCCCAAGCTCACGAAAACGCTTCAGCCGCAATTCCAGCAGCACATCCAGGAGCTCCTCGGTCAGATCAGGCGTGTCGGCCTCGACCAGAGCGAGGCCACCAAGCTGTTCGAAGCCGCGGCAATGCTTGCGGAAGGCCTTGGCAAAGGACGGCTTGCAGATCCGCTTGATGAGCGTCTCCGGGTCGCCGTGCAGGACGAGGCCGGAGGTGACCTGGATGGAGTCGCGCGCCACCGAAAGCAGTGCCAGCGGATTGACGAGGCCGTGGATCTGCTGCGGGATCCCCGCGATATGGATGCGATCCGCCGGTGGCAGAACGGCACGGACCGCCGCCCACATGGCGTCGGCACTCTGCCTGGTCCACGCTCTCCCATCCGCCAGCAGCGGCACCGAGTAGTCGCACACGCGGCAGCTCAGCCATTCGATGACGTGGTGGCCGAGGGCCCGGCGCCGCATCAGCGGCAGCAGCATGGCCGGCGCGCCGGTCATGGCGTCACTCACCTCGATGACGACCAGGTCCGCGTCCTTGGGCATCAGCCGTGCGGCGATTCCTTCGACCCAGGCATAGTGCTGATGGGCAGTGCAGACGCCGTGCGCCTCAAGCAGCAGCCATAGCAGCCTTACGGTATCGAAACTGGTGTGCAGCCGAGCCGTGAAGTGCGCGGTTGCATCAGCGTTGGCGACAGTCGGGGAAAACCGCCCACCGGGCAAATCCCTTATCGGAGTCGTTCGCGCCGCGTAGCTTGCCACATGCTTCTCCCGTCATTCCGATCCCCCACGCAGGCGCCGCAAGTCCCGCATCAGTCCCTGGAGCCTCTTCAGCAGCCGAGGTTTGGAGCGCACGAACACCTCGGTCCGGTTGCGGACCTCGATGGCTGCGCTCACGGCGCTGCCTCGCACCGTAATCCCGTGGCAAAGCTCGCGCAGGCCCGAACCCACGGCACCCATATGTTCCTTGTAACTCTGGTTGCCGACCGACAGGTCGAAATAATCGAAACCGCGGCCGCGCGCCCAGCTCATCAACTTGCCCATGATCAGAAGTCCCGGCGAGACATTGGGCACCGCGCCCTGATCGATTGAGATCAGCAGAGCATGAACGGTGACTTGATGGATCAGCAGGTATTGTACGGCGATCAGAGCTTCACCAACACGCAACCCGAAGAGCCGCACCGACCCATCCGACAGGCCCTCGAGAGCGGCGTTTCGATAGAAGTCGACAGCCGTCGCCTGCGTCAGCAGGTCGAAGCGGCCCAGTTCGCGAAAGCGGCTGAGCCGCATCCGGACCAGGCCGCCGAAGATGACCTCCACCAGGGCCGGCGTGTTGGCTTCGACCAGTTCCACGTCGCCAAGCCGTTCGAGGCGGCGCCAGTCCTTGTTGAAGGCCTTGACGAAGGATGGCCGGCATAGGCGCTTGAGCACGGTTTCCGGGTCGCCGTCGATGGCGAGGCCGAAGCTGGTATGCAGGGAATCGCGCGTGGCTGCGAGCAAGGCCAGAGGGTTGGTGACGCCGCTGATCGATTGCGGAATTCCCGTGATCTGGATGCGGTCCGCCGGCGGCAGCACGGAACGCACCGCAGCCCACGCGGCCTGCGCCGATTGCATCGTCCACGGGCTGGCATCTGCCAGCAGCGGTGCCGAATAGTCGCAAACGCCACAGCTCAGCCATTCGATCACCCGATGGCGGAAGGCCGGCCGCCGTATCAGCGGCACCAGCATTCGCGGCGCGCCCGTCACGGCATCGTTTACCTCCACGATGAGCAGTTCCGCACCTTCCGGCATTAGCCGCGCGACGATCCCCTCGGCCCAGGCATAATTCTGGTGGGCGGTGCACACACCGTCCGCCTGGAGGCGCAGCCAGAGCGGCCTCACCGCTTCCAAGCTGGTGTGGAGCCGCGCCGTGTAGGCATCGATGGCGACGACGGTGGCCGGATGGGAGGACTGGCCATCGGGCGAGCCGGTCACCGCAGCAATTTGCACCGCCTGGACTGCCATGTTTTTTCCTATCGCTTTGCCGTAGCGAACGGCAGCGTCCGCCGCCACGCGCCCAACCGGCTGTCGCGCGCCTCATCGGGATGCTCGATATTCCACATGCGGTGATGCGCGAAATACCACGATGCCACGAGCACGAACATCTCCGAGACGGCGGAACCCAACAACGCCCACGGCGGAGACGCGATTGCCAGCAGGGCCGCGATCAGCGCCAGCCCGACGACCGCGCCGCCCGTGGTGATGAACGCGACGATCCGAAAATCGCCGAGTATCTCAAGCACGATGCGGGGCATGATATAGAGCATGATCGGGACAAAATTCGCGATCACGAAAAGCCCGATGAACCAGGTCGAAGCGTCCTGGAGAGCCTGGGATTTTATCATCGGCAGGACGAACATGATCGCACATCCATAAGCAAGGCCGCCGAGCCCCATGACGAGCGCCCAGATCTTGGCCTGCGTCCAGACACGGCCTGTTTCATTGTTCCGCATCAGCCTGGCGAGATCCGGCTGCGTCATGTTGACGAACGCAAGGCTGATGATGCGCAGCGGAGCAAACAGCACCAGAACCGCCGCCAGCGGTGCGTAGGCGGCTGGCCCGGCAATGCCGGCGACCAGCAGCGCCAGACATTGACCCTGGATGTTGGTGGTGGTCGCGCTGAATGCCGACCAGCGCAGTTGGGGCCAGAGCCTGACATAGCGTCGGCGCGTCGGCATGCGGAAGCTGATGCGAAGCGAGCGCCGAGCCAGGCGGACCAGGACGAAAATGCCGAACACATTTGCGGCTGCAAGTGCATAGAATACGGTCTGCAGCGGGTCTTGGACCAACCAGATCGACAGCCCGGTCAGGACACAGCCGGCGACTGTAAAAGCGCCATCGCTGATGGAGACGACAACCTGCTGGCGCCGTGCGAAGAAAGCCGTGCGCATATGGCTGCGCAACGACCAGGCACCGACGAAGCAGCCGGCGGCAATTCCGCTTGGATCTCCAAGGACATGCATCAGAACAGCCGTGCCGACGGCCATCAGCAACGCCACGATCAGCGCCGCCGTTCCGAACGCCACGTCATAGGTATTGACGCCGGCGCTGTTGGTGCTCTTGCTCATCCAGATGCTGGCGGGAACAGCGGTGAGCGACCTGATATAGGACAGGCCGACCCCGCCCATCACCATGCCGATGGCGAAGAGGCCGTAGCCCTGCGCCGACAGCATGTGCAACAGCATGATGTTGAGGGCGAAATGAAAGCCGCTCTGCATCGCCTCGCCGCCGATCATCAGCACGAGGCGTCGAACCAGATGGCTCGGAAACGCTAACTTCACGGCCGTGTCTCCGCTGCGCGGGCAGCGGGCGCCCTGCCCGGCCGCGCGATGGTCGTCTTCAGCTTTTCGGCGGCGATCGCGGTGATCGCCGCGGCCGCGACCGGCTCGCTGAAGATCGCCTCATAGCGCGCGCGCCCGGCAGCGACAAACCCGCGCCAGGCCTCAGGGGCGAGGATGATCTCCTGCAATTTCGCGCCAAGAGCTACTGCGTCGCCGGGCGGAACATGCCAGCCGGTCTGCCCGTCGCTGACCACTTCCACCAGCCCGCCGATCGCCGACACAAGCGGCGGCCGGCCATAAGCCATCGCCTCGATGGCGACGCGGCCCAGCGATTCCGGACGCCGCGACGGCACGGTGACGATGTCGGCCCAGCGATAATGCTCCGAGGGATCGGGAATGAAAGGCAGGACTCCGACGCGCCCGGCAAGCCCCATCGTTTCGACCAGTTCGGCAAGCGCACGCTCGCGCTCGGTGCTTTCGAAGGCGCCGCCGACCAGCCGCACCTCGACCCTCGCCTGGAGTTCTGCCGGCATCGAGGCGATCGCCTCCAGCAGGACCTCCTGCCCCTTGATCCGGTTGATGCGGCCGAGCAGCAGCACCCGCAATGGTCGCTTGCCGTCATACGTCATTGGTTCGACCGCCGCCGGCCCGGCAACGCCGTTGTAGACGACATGCGCGCGCGCGGCCTTGGGGTCGCCGAAAGCGGCTCGCGTCGCGCGCGAGTTGAAGATCAGATCCGCATGGCTCCAGTGCATCAGGCCGACGAGTATCCTGCGCATGGCGCCTTCGGGGATCTCGTGGATGTGCAAGACGGCTTTGTGGGGCAGTAATCGCGCGGCCAGCGCATAGTCGGCCACGATCGAGGTGTTGACATAGACGAGGTCGCAGGCCTTGAGGCGCCGCCACGCCCTGAACACGGCAACCGGCAATCGCGCCATCTCGACTGTCGCAAGGCGCGCAATGGCCTGGCGCCTCAACACCCAGAGCGGTTCGAAGACGATCCGGCTGGCATGCGCTTCCAGGATCTGGACGATCGGCCCGCTGCGCGGCAAGACCACCTCGATGTCGGCCGACGGAAACGCGGCGCGCAGCGCAGCCACGCTCTCCGCGAAGCTGCGGTCAGAACCATAGAGTTCATAACCCTGATGAACGCAGGCAATCCGCATCTTTGTTTCCCGCCGGGTGCTGCAACCATCGCGCTGGGCGATTGTGGCAGAACCCCGTCCGCAAGAATCATGCCTGGTTCGATATGTCCGACTATCGGTTCGATATGTCCGACTGCCGGCCGTACGCCCCTGGCATTGCTTCGTTTCGATACAGCTACGCACAGAAGGGTTGACCGAGAATGAAACAACCACCGGGTTCAACACCGTTTTTTTACAACCCCGCGCCATGATCCCCTCCCAGGATACCGAAATCGGAAGATGGCACGAAAGTTGCGGTCTGCTCATTATAAATTAAGCAATATCTAATATATGAAATGTGTGAAAGTGCCGCCGGCCATGAAACCAGAAAAGCCCGCCATTCTAATCCTGGGGACCCGCGGCATACCCGCGGCCCATGGCGGCTTTGAAACCTTTGCCGAAAAACTGGCGCTGTTTCTTGTCGGGCGCGGCTGGAAGGTCGGCGTCTATTGCCAGGATGAGGTCGAGCGGATCGACCAGCGGGTGCGCAGCGAAACCTGGCGCGGCATCGAGCTCATTCACATCCAGGTCGCCTCCAAGGGACCGCGCGCGACCCTGGAATTCGACTGGCAATGCGCCCGCGATGCTGCCAGACGACAGGGCGTTTGCCTGGTGCTCGGCTATAATGGCGCGGTCTTCCTGACCTGGCTCAGGCTGAAGCGGCGCAAGATCTTCACCAACATGGACGGCATCGAGTGGCGT
>NZ_RZRR01000012.1:0-19540 GCF_003998555.1 Mesorhizobium sp. M7A.F.Ca.CA.002.09.1.1
GCCATGCGCTGGTCAACGGCATCACCGAATTCATCGACGCCGACACCGAGGAAGCACGGCTTGCCGCCGAGCGGCCGCTGCATGTCATCGAAGGCCCGCTGATGGCCGGCATGAACGTCGTCGGTGATCTGTTCGGCGCGGGAAAGATGTTCCTGCCGCAAGTGGTGAAGTCGGCGCGGGTAATGAAGCAGGCGGTGGCTGGACTGCTGCCGCACATGGAAGCCGAGAAGCTGGCAAACGCCGCCAACGGCATCGACAATGGCGAACGCAAAACGGCCGGAAAAATCCTGATGGCGACGGTCAAGGGCGATGTCCATGACATCGGCAAGAACATCGTCGGCGTGGTTCTCGCCTGCAACAATTACGAGATCATCGATCTCGGCGTCATGGTGCCGGCGGCCAGGATCCTGCAGACGGCGCGCGAGCAAAATGTCGATATCATCGGCCTGTCCGGCCTGATTACGCCGTCGCTGGACGAGATGGCGCACATGGCCGCCGAGATGGAGCGTGAAGGCTTCGACATTCCGCTGCTGATCGGCGGCGCGACGACCAGCCGCGTGCACACGGCGGTGAAGATCCACCCGCGCTACAGCAAGGGGCAGACGGTCTATGTCACCGACGCCAGCCGCGCGGTCGGCGTGGTCTCATCCTTGCTGTCCAACGAGAGCAAGCGCGGCTTTGTCGATACGGTGCGCGCCGAATACAAGAAGGTCGCCGATGCGCATGCCCGCTCGGAAGCCGACAAGCAGCGTTTGCCGCTGGCCAAGGCGAGGGCCAATGCGCATCGGATAGACTGGTCCGAATATGAGCCGCCGAAGCCGTCCTTCACAGGCGTGAAGGTGTTCGAGAACTGGGACCTGACCGAGCTCGCGCGCTACATCGATTGGACGCCGTTCTTCCAGACCTGGGAGCTGAAGGGCCGCTATCCCAAAATACTCGAAGACGAGGCGCAAGGTGCCGCCGCACGCCAGCTGTTCGAGGATGCGCAGGCGATGCTGAACAAGATCATCGCCGAGAAATGGTTCGCGCCGCGCGGCGTCATCGGCTTCTGGCCGGCCAACACCGTCGGCGACGACATCAGGCTGTTTACGGACGAGAAGCGGTCGCAGGAACTGGCGACGTTCTTCACCTTGCGCCAGCAACTGACCAAGCGCGACGGCAAGGCCAATGTTGCCCTGTCGGATTTCGTCGCGCCGGCGGAGTGCGGCAAGGCCGATTACATCGGCGGCTTCATCGTCACCGCCGGCATCGAGGAGGTGGCGATCGCCGAACGCTTCGAACGCGCCAACGACGACTATTCCTCGATCATGGTCAAGGCGCTGGCCGACCGCTTCGCCGAAGCCTTTGCCGAGCGCATGCATGAGAAGGTGCGCAAGGAATTCTGGGGCTACGTGCCAGACGAATCGTTGGCGCCGGACGAGCTGATCGGCGAACCCTATCGCGGCATCCGACCGGCGCCCGGCTATCCGGCTCAGCCCGACCATACGGAGAAGGCGACTTTGTTCCGGCTGCTCGACGGCGAAGGCAATGCCGGCGTGAGACTGACCGAAAGCTATGCGATGTGGCCGGGTTCATCCGTCTCGGGGATCTATCTGGCGCATCCCGAAAGCTATTATTTCGGCGTCGCCAAGATCGAGCGCGACCAGGTCGAGGATTATGCGCGCCGCAAGGCGATGCCGTTGGTCGAGGCCGAGCGCTGGCTTGGCCCCATCCTCAACTACGTGCCGGCACACTATGCCGAGGCGGCTGAATAGCCGATGCCGGCGCGCCTGACGGGAGCGACAGGCGAATGCCGGTCGCTTCTCCATTGTCATCCTGGCCCGCTTCGATTCCTGTGGGCTATTGCATGGCCGACGGGTTCATCCACAGCAGCTCCCAGACGTTGCCGTCCGGATCTTCGATGTGGCGGTTGAACATGAAACCAAGATCCTGCGCCGGGTTGGGATCGGCGCGACCGCCTGCCGCCACGCCCTTCTCGATTACGACATTGACCTCGTCCTTGCTGTCGACGGTGAGTGCGATCAACATCTGGCTGTCCCGCTTGGGGTCGCCGATCGGGCGCGCTGTGAACTGGCTGTAATGCTGGTGCGTCAGCAACATGACCCCGATCGAGTCTGAGAACATGATCGAGCTGGACTGGTCGCTCGAGAACTGCGGGTTCAGCGTGCCCCCGATCGCGAGATAGAACTTGGTCGCCGCCTGCAGATCGCGTACCGGTAGATTGAGGAAGATCATTTTGGTCATCGGTCTAAGCCTTGCTGCCGTTGATGGGTACTAGCCAGTCTAGTACTGTAACTATGGCTACCATGCGGGAACGGTACCGTCTAGTACTGGTTGAGAGGCGCTATGAAAATTGATGGTGAGACCAGGTCGGCTCGCAAGGATCGTGAAATCATTGAAGCGGCTACGGCCGCCTTCATCGCCAAGGGCTATGATGGAACCAGCATGGAAGAGATCGCCACCAAAGCAGGCGCATCCAAGCAGACTGTCTACAAGCATTTCACGGACAAGGAGACGCTTTTCGGCGAAGTCGTCGAGTCCACCGCCAGCCAGACCAACGATGTCGTCGAGTCGGTGACGATGCTGCTTTCCGAGGCGAAATTCATGGAGGGTGGGCTACAGCAGCTTGCCCGACGCATGACAACGACGCTGATGGACGAAGAGCTGCTGAAGCTGCGGCGTCTGATTATCGCCAACGCGGATCGGATGCCGCAGCTTGGCCGGAGCTGGTATGAAAAAGGTTTTGAACGCATGCTTGCCTCGGTGGCATCATGCTTTCAAAAGCTTACCAGTCGAGGCCTGTTGCAGACCAGCGATCCCCGTCTGGCGGCCAGCCATCTCTTCGGAATGCTTCTCTGGATCCCAATGAACGAAGCCATGTTCACCGGAAGCAACCCGCGTTCGAAGGCGGATCTCGAGCGGCACGCCGATGCTTCGGTCGAAGCATTCCTTGCCGCCTATGGGGCGCGGCCGAAATAGTCGCGCGCCGCTCCGCCAGCGACGCTTATTGTGGTCGATTGTCCGTCCACGCCAGCATCTTTTGCTTAAGGCCGGTGGCGGAGTCGGTTTAGGCACAGGGTGCTCGCTTACGATCCAAGGCTGCGATAAACCCAGGGCAGCCGTCTTTGCAGCTGGAGCGTCAAATGACCGTACTCACCCGACGCCGGCTTTTGAAAACGGCAGCGATTGCCGGCGCAGGCGGGGTCGGGCTTTCGGCCATGGGCCGGCTTGGTGGCTGGGCCGCTGCCATGCCTGAGCCGGTGGTTTTGCAGACGGCAAAGATCCAGGCGAAGCTGATGGATATCGGCCAGACCAGGGATGTGCTGACCTATGGCAACGCCGGAATGCCGCCCGTGCTCAGAATGAAAAAAGGCCAGCCCTTCGCTGCACGCCTTGTCAACGCGATCGACGATCCGACGACGATCCACTGGCACGGTATTCGCGTTCCAAACAAGATGGACGGCGTGCCGTTCCTGGTCCAGCCCTACGTCTACACCGGCGATCATTTCGACTACGCCTTCACGCCGCCCGATGCCGGCACCTTCTGGTACCACCCGCATTGCAACACGCTGGAGCAGATGGGCCATGGCCTGACGGGCGTGATCGTGGTCGAAAACCCAAGCGATCCGAAATTCGACGCCGAAATCGTCCTCAACTTGCGTGACTGGCGCCTCGGCGACGACGGTCAGTTCATCGACCAGTTCCGGCCGCGCGATGCCGCAAGAACCGGCACTTACGGCACGGTGCGCACCGCAAACTGGCTCGACCAGCCGCAATATGACACGCCGGCCGGAGGGCTGGTGCGGCTCAGGGTCGCCATCACCGACGTGACGCGCATCTACGCTTTTCGCGTCGACGGTGCGCAGGCGAGTGTCATGGCGCTCGACGGCAATCCGGTGCCTGAGCGTTTTTCGCCCGATGCCTTGCTGCTTGGACCCGGCCAGCGCATGGAGCTGGCCATACGCATGCCCGACGAGGAAGGCGCGATCGTCAGCTTGAGGGACGTCAGAGGCACCAAGCCAAAAATCCTGGCAACCCTGCGCGCGACAGGAAACTCCCTCAAACGGGACATTCGCGATGTTGCTCCACTGGAGCTCAATCCGGTGGCGGAAGTGGATCTCGCCAGTGCCAGGCATATTTCCCTGGCGCTCAGCGCCACGGCGGAAAATGTCCCGAGCGATGGCATCTGCGGCTCGCTGGGCTACAGTTTCTGGGCCATCAACAAAGTGCCGTGGCCCGGCGACACCAAGGATCCGACCGCGCCTCTGGCCGAACTGAAGCTTGGCCAAAGCTACGTCATCGACATGGAGAACCTGACGCCGCAATCCCATCCCATGCATCTGCACGGCATGAGCTTCAAGGTGCTGTCGTCCTCGACGCGCCAGGTTCAGCCCGTGATTTCCGACACCTATCTCATCCAGCCCAACGAGAAGGTTCAGCTCGGTTTCGTCGCCGATAATCCCGGCGACTGGCTGCTGCACTGCCACATCATCGAGCACCAGAAATCGGGAATGACGAGCTACGTCAGGGTGGTGTGAAGCCGCGTCAGCCTGCGCGTGGCGTCTGGACCGTCACTTGCGCAATTGAGCCTCGATCTCGTCGAGCACTTTGTCCTTGCCGATGCCGGTGAGGAAGGCGAGGCCCTTGATGACCGGCTTGGTCACCGAAGCGGAGATCGGGGTGGTTGCGACGATGAAGTCGACATTGTCGGCCAGTCCGGGCACTTCGGTGGCCTTTGCCTGCTGGGCATTGAAGGTGAGGCCGCGTTTCTTCATTTCCTCGGTGACGGCGACGTTGACCGCGGTCGAGGTGGCGATGCCCGTGCCGCAGGCGAAGAGAATGGTTTTCTGTCTGGACATCTCTGCTTCTCCTTGGTTATCAGCCGAGTACGGCTCGCACGTCTTCGAGGGTTCTGGCCGACCTCAAATCATCCAAGGCTTGCGGGTTCTGGATGGTGGCCATGACGGCCTGCAGCGCCTCAATCTGCTTGTCCTTGTCGTTGATGGCAAGCAGGAAAACGAAGCCGACCGGCAGCATCTCGTCGGGATCCTCCATGTTGGCGAAGGTCACTGGTTGCTTCAATGTGCCCATCGCGATGCCAGGCTTCAGCACATGCTCCGGATCGGTGTGCGGCACCGCGACATTGTCGGAGCGTTCCAGCGGCAGTCCTGTCGGGATGGTCAATTCGCGGCGCACGACCGCGTCGGCATAGGAGCTTTTGACATAGCCAAGTGTCTCCAGCCGGCCCGCCAGGATGCGGATGATCTCCTCATTGGTCGAGGCATCGGATCCGAGCACGATCGCGTCGGGATCCAGAAGCTGCATGAGGCCGTCGGACATTCTTTGCTCCGTCGATGAAATCGTGCGCCCCGAGGAGGGCGCACGATCGGGCTCCGTCGATGAAATCGGGCGCCCCGAGGAGGGCGCACGATCGGTTTGAAGGGTGGACCCTATCAGGTTCAGGCCGTCTCTTCGGCCGGCTCGTCCTCGGCGCCCGCGGCCCGCTCCCAGCCGAGCGGATTGCGGCGGTAGAGGACAAACAATGCCGCGATGACCACCGCGATCACGATGATGCCGACAAGTCCAAGCCCCTGGATCGCCTCGATGACCACGTAAGGCACCCACAGGAAGCCGTCGACCACCGAGGTGATCTGCAGCGCATCCGCCGGCAGCTTGAAGCCCGATGCGACGGCAGCACTTGTGAACAGCGGCGCCAGCGCGTTGGCGACGTAGAAGCCGATGGCCAGCGTCACCGTGCCGATCACCACCATGCGGAACACGTTGCCTTTGACCAGCGGCGCGGTCATGGCGACGATGAAGGGAATGACCGCAAGGTCGGCGAACAGGATGACGCGGTTGCCCGGCAGGATGATGGACAGGATGATCGCGATCGGCACCAGGATCAGCGACGACGAGATCGCGGCCGGATGGCCGATCAGGATCGCGGAATCGAGGCCAACAAGAAGCTCGCGATCGCCCGTGCGCTTGCGCACGAATGCCTGGGCTGCGTCGGAAACCGGCAGCAGGCCTTCCATCAGGATCTTGACCATGCGCGGCAGCAGCAGCATCACCGCGGCCAGCGTCATGCCGGTGCCCAGAACCTTGGCCAGCACCACGCTGAGATCACCCGCATTGTAGAAGGCGATCGCACCAAGCACGAGGCCGATGATGAGGCCCATCACGACAGGTTCGCCGAACACGCCGAACCTGCGCTCGATCGTATCGGTGTTGATGTTGATGCGGTTGATCCCGGGAATGCGGTCCATGATCCAGTTGAGCACAATGGCGATCGGCAGGATCTGCGCCGAGGCGAGATGCGGCACGGAGATGCCGGGCACGCCGTAGAACTGCTGCACCGCGCGCGCCGACCAGTCGGCGAACAACAGCGAGAGTGCTGCGACAAGTGCTGCGACCGCGATGCCATAGGCCAGGTTGTCGGTTGCGGCGACCACCAGCGAGCCGACAAAGGCGAAGTGCCAGAAGTTCCAGACGTCGACATTGAGCGTGCGCGTCATGCGTGTCAGCAACAGCACGATGTTGACGAGAATGCCGACCGGAATGACCCAAAGGCCGACCGATGAGCCGAAGGCGATCGCGGCCGCGGAGGGCCAGCCGACATCGATGATGTCGCGATGGATGCCGGTGTTGGTGACGATGGCCTTGGCGACGTCGCCAATCGACGTGAACATGAGGCCAAGCACCAGATTGATGCCGATGAAGGCGACGCCGATGGTGACGGCGGCGCGAAAAGCCTTGCTGACCTTGGCGCCCAGAACCACGGCGATGACGAAAATGACAATTGGCAGCAGGATCGTCGGGCCAAGCGTATCGATGGCCCCTTTTAGGCCCGCGAGAACAGTATCCATTTTTCCTCCCCTGGAGCCGCGAGCCTTCGCTCGACGCCTCGCAATGATGCTCCATCCAGCCTTTGACGCCGTGGCGCAAAGACACTCCCCAATTTGCCCAGAGGCGAATGCTTCCCGACTGTCGCGTCGGTGAACATTTGCCTTTGTTGACAAACGAATGTTTTATTGGGGTTGTCCGCTGCAATGTCAATTGGTTGGGCTTCGGCGAATCGAGCCCCGGCGGACGTGCCTTCCGAGACGATTTCGTGGGAAATTGCCGGTCGCGACCGGGTTTCGTTGGCAAATAGAACCCATTCCCTGCTATCCGACCCCAAATCACGAAGCTGTGGACATTCCTGCATGACCAACGTCGCCCTGACCGGGCTTGCCCGTGATCTCGCCAAGCGTGCCGCCGAGAACCGCCCGGTGCGCATCGGTGTCATCGGTTCGGGCGAAATGGGCACCGATCTGGTCACGCAGGGCATGCTGATGCCGGGCATTTCGGTCTGCGCCGTCTCGACGCGCCGCCCGCACACCGCGCGCGACGCTATCCGTATCGCCTATGGCGACGAAGCCATGGCGGTCGAAGCCGACACCGCCTCGAAAGTCACCGCGGCAATCGAGGCGGGAAAAATCGCCGTCACATCCAACGAGATGCTGGTCACCAATCCGCTGATCGACGTCGTCATCGACGCCACCGGCAAGCCGGGCGTCGCCGCCGATTTCGACCTCATGGCGATGGAGCACGGCAAGCATCTGGTGATGATGAACGTCGAGGCCGACGTCACCATCGGCTGCTATCTCAAGCAGCAGGCCGACCGGCTTGGCGTCGTCTATTCGGTGGGTGCGGGCGACGAGCCGTCGAGCTGCATGGAACTGATCGAGTTTGCGTCGGCGCTCGGGCTGACCATCGTGTCGGCCGGCAAGGGCAAGAACAACCCGCTCAACCACGATGCCGTACCGGACGATTATCGCGCCGAAGCGATCCGCCGCAACATGAACCCGCGCATGCTGGTCGAGTTCGTCGACGGCTCCAAGACCATGGTCGAGATGTGCGCCATCGCCAACGCCACCGGGCTGGTGCCGGACGTCCCCGGCATGCACGGCCCCAGGGCCGATCGCGACGACCTCGCCAAGGTGCTCATCCCGCGCGAGGATGGCGGTCTGCTCACGAAGAAAGGCGTCGTCGACTACACGGTCGGCAAGGGCGTCGCGCCCGGCGTCTTCGTCATCGTCGAGGCGACGCATCCGCGCATCATCGAGCGCATGGACGATCTGCATATCGGGCACGGCCCCTATTACAGCCTGTTCCGGCCTTATCATCTGACGTCGCTGGAAGTGCCGCTGACCGCAGCCCGCATCGTGCTTTTCGGCAAGCCCGACATGGTGCCGTTGCCGCGGCCCGTGGCCGAAGTCTGCGCCGTTGCCAAGCGCGACCTAGTCGCCGGCGAGACCTTCGATGCGATCGGCGAGACTTGTTACCGCTCCTGGACGATGACCGTCGGCGAAGCCCGCGCCCAGCGCGCCGTGCCGGTCGGCCTGCTCGAGGGCGGCAAGGTGCTGAAACCGGTCACGAAAGGCGAATTGCTGACGGCGGATAATGCGTCGCCCGACCAGACGACGAGGCTGTTCGCCTTGCGCCGGCTGCAGGATGAGATGCTGTACGGGACAAACTGAGGATTTATCTCCCCAGTTCGACCGACCGCAGCCGCGCAGCCTCCACCGCTTGCGTCAGCAGATTGGTCAGCCGGTCCTCGCCCATCAGAACGGCCAGCGCCGCGGCCGTCGTGCCGTTGGGGCTGGTGACCTGCTGGCGCAGCACGCCCGGTTCCTCGCCGCTTTCGGCGGCGAGCGAGGCGGCGCCATAGACGGTCTGCATGGCGAGCAGCTTGGCGGTCGCCGTCGGCAGACCGGCCTTCTCGGCGGCAACCGTCAGCGCTTCGATGAAATGGAAGATATAGGCCGGCCCCGATCCGGACACGGCGGTCACCGCATCCATCAGGCCCTCATCGTCGATGGTGGCCACTTCGCCGCTCGCCGACAAAAGGTCGGCGACGAAACGCTTGGTGTCATCGGACACGAGCTTGTTGGAGAACACCACCATCATGCCCTTGCCGATCGCCGCGGGCGTGTTGGGCATGCAGCGCACGATCGGCGCGCGGTTGCCGAGGATTTCCTCGAGGGTGGCGGCAGGCGTGCCGGCGGCGATGCTGACGAAGGTGGTGCGGCCGTCGCCGAAGCGCTTGTAGGCGGCCGTGACGTCGCGGATCACCTGCGGCTTCACCGCGATGACCACGAGATCGGGCAGGGCATCGGCCGGTATGCTACCGGCATCGGCTGATGTCGCGCAGCCCAGCGTTGCCGCGCGATTGCGCAGATCGGCATTGGGCTCGACCACGAAAACCGCCGACGGCGCGAGCTTGCCGGATTTCAGCCAGCCCGAGAGCATGGCGTAGCCCATATTGCCGCAGCCGGCGAGAACAAGCCTGATCGTCATCGAAAGCCCTCCAGAGGAAGGCCTTCACATAGACGATGGCGCTTCCCTGGGGAAGCCCCATCAGGATCGCGAGCCGCGATCGGGATCGCGCACCGCGATTGGCCGCAGCGACACTTGCCTGAGGCCGAGCACGCCGAGCACGAAGAACAGCCAGACCGGGTCGCCGCGATGGAAGAAGAAGCTTTCGAGGAAAGCGTTAAGCGCCGTGAACAGCACCACCATCATGAAGAAGTCGCCGAGAAAGATGTTTTCCCTGCGCAACGGAATGCGCATGTAGTCGCGCAGCGGCGCGATGAGGAAGGTGTAGACCGCCACGCATAGTGCCGGAATGCCCATCAGCACGGCGATGTCGAGATAGCCGTCATGGCCGTGCACGATGGTCCTGATGTCCCAGGGCCGGTCGAATGGCTGGTCTTGGTTGAGCAAGAGCGGCGTGCCCCAGAAGCTCTCATAGCCGTAGCCGGTCCATGGCTTCTTCGCCAGCATGCTGCCGGCGAACTCCCACAGCGTCGTGCGGCCGGTATAGGTCATGCCGGGGAAATAGATCGCCGCCAGATGTTTCACAGGCGGCAGGAAGACGATGCCCAGCGTGCCGACAGCCGTGGCGATGATGGCCAGCGCAAACAGGATCGGCGTGCCGAGCCGCATGCCTATCAGGCTCGGGAACATGACGATCAGGATCGAGAACGGCACCAGGCCGGCTGTCGTCTTGGAGCCGGTGTGCAGCATGAAGATCATCGCCGCGAGGAAGATCCCGGCGCCCCAGTAGCGCTGCCCGCGCCGGTAGAGATAGAGGCCTGCGAAGCTGAGGCAGGCCATGACCGGCCCGGCAATGTTCTTGTGGGTGAACACGCCGCGCCACAGGCCGGCATGTTCGGGCTCCTGCGAGTCGGCTGTGTGCATCGCCTCGTGCGGAAAGACGATGAGGCCGAGATAGGAAAGGCCCATGACCACGACGGCGGTGAAGATGATCACCTTCGAGAAGGCCTCGGCGTCGCGCGGCAGCACCAGGATCGTCGCCATCGTCAGGATGCCGATCAGCGTGAAGGAGGCGGCGCGCATGGCCGAAGGCGGATCGGTCGACAGGATCACCGAGAGGAAAAAGAAGCCCAGCATCAACACCCAGGATGGGCTCAGCAGCGAGCGCACCACGCGCGGATCGGCAAAGGCCATCAGCGAGAAGATCGACATGGCGCCGAGCGAACCGAAGCCAAGCTGGTTGACGATGTCGCCGCCTTGACCGGTGAGTTCGGCGCCGCCCGGCTGGAACGGCCGGAACGACACCATGATGACGGTGAACAGCAGCGCGGCAATGGCGGTGGCCACGCCTTCGCGCGTGAACGCGTCGCCGAGCGGCGCGCGCTCAGTTTTTCTCAGGCTGGCGGTATTGCTCATTGGCATATCCGAATTCGGCCAGCACGCGGCCCAGCGCCACATGGACGGGGTAGATGGCGATCGCCGGCGATCGGGTCCGCGCCAGCCGGATCAGGCCGCGAAACGGCGAGGCGGCAAGCAGTGCCAGGCTCTTCAGCAACACTTTGGCGCCGGCCATTGGCGTGCCGGCGCGCTTCTTCTTTTCGACCAGTGTCGAGATGACGCCGTTGCGCAGGCTGCGGGCGCGGATCCAGTCGGCTTCGATACGCCGCGCCGGAACGGTTTCCAGCACCTTGGCCTCGGCGCACCAGCCCAGCACAAAGCCCTTTTGCACCGACCGGCTGAGAAAGTCGGAATCGCCGCCGCCCATGAAATTGAATCTGAGATCGAGAAAGGGCGGACCCATGGCGATCAGCACGTTGCGCCCGACCAGAAGATTGCCCGACGAATAGAGCGCCGGCACGCGTCCGGTTTCCCGGTAAGGCGGCGCGAACACCGGATGCTCTGCCCATCGCGCATGGGCGGGGTCGGCAAACACGGGCACCTGCGGGCCGCCGACAATGTCGGCGCCGAGCGTTTCGGCAGCCAGGCACATCCGTTCCAGCCACTGCGGATCGGCGATCTCGTCGTCGTCGATGACCAGCAGATGCCTGAAGTTCGGGAATTGCAGGATGGCTGTCTGCCAGCCGGCATTGTAGGCGCTGCAATTGCCGCGCTCATGCGCGATGATCACCAGGCCCGGCATTTCGCCCCGCTCGAACAGCGGCAGCACCGCCTTGGCGCCGGCCCGCGCCTCGGCTTCGTTCTCCATGACGATCACGGCAAAGCGCCTGCCGGTTTGCTGCGCGCGCAGCGACGCCAGCGTTTCCAGCACCTGCTCGGGACGCTTGAAGGTCGGCAAGGTGACGACGGCTTCGACGGCCTCGACGTCAAGCCGCGGCGTGCGTCCCGCGACCGATACCGAACCGTCCGATGGCAAAGGGATCATCCGTGTCCAGCCACATGGTGAGTTGGGCTCTGGTAGCACCACGGTTGATAAGGTTTCGTTAATCACCTTGCACGGAGAAGCCCGCCAGGCAGCGGCTTTCGGCCGTCGAATGTGCAGGCTTAATCAAGGGTTCACCGCACTTTGCTACCGGCTACACCACTGGATAGGTAAGATGCATCTGCTGTTCGCCACATCGATCGTGCCCGACGGCGCTCTCGCCTCGGGCTACGAGATCGCCAACGCTGCGATCATCGCTGCCTTGCGGCGCGCTGGCGCGCGCGTCACCGTCATCGGCTTTACCTGGCCGGGGAAGCCCGCGGCCGACCCCGAAAACACCGTGGTGCTGGGTGCGATCGACGTGCGCACGGAAAATGCCTCCGCGCGGCAAAAGCTGGCCTGGGTCGGCAAGGCGCTGCTTTCGGGCCTCACCTTCGCGTCGGTCAAGCTGCGCGCCGTGTCCGACAGCGATGTTCTCGCTGCCATTGAGCGTGCCGGACCGTTTGACGGCTATGTCTTGAATTCCGTGCAGTTCGCCGGGGCCTTCGAAAAGCTGTTCGCTGAGCGGCCTTCGATCTTCGTTGCCCACAATGTCGAGCATCTTTCGGCGCGGGAGAATGCCGCTGCCGCCGACGGTCTCTTCCAGCGCCTGCTGTTTCGCCGCGAGGCGAGGCTGCTCAAGACCGTCGAAGAGCGTCTCTGCCGCCGGGCGCGCTTCGTCTTCACCCTGGCCGAGGAAGACCGCGCCGCACTCGGTGTCGCCTCCGACAACCGCTCGGCGGTGCTGCCGCTGGTGACCGGTGCCCAGGCGCCAACCCTGAAAAGCCCGCGCCGCACCGATTGCGACGCCGCCCTGATCGGCACCTGGACCTGGCAGCCGAACCGCATCGGCCTCGACTGGTTCCTGGGCAAGGTCGTGCCGCATCTGCGGCCCGATTTCCGCATCCGCATTGCGGGCCACATGCCTTCGGGCGTCGCGTCGAAGCACCCGGGTGTCGAATTTGTCGGCCGCGTGCCCGACGCGCAAGCTTTCGTGCGCGGTGGTGCCGTCATCCCGCTGATCAGCACCGCCGGCAGCGGCGTCCAGTTGAAGACCATCGAAACCTTCGAGCTCGGCCTGCCTTCGGTCGCCACCAGCCGTTCGCTGCGCGGCATCGACCACCGTCCTTCCAATTGCGTCGTCACCGACGATCCCGTTGCCTTCGCCAGGGCGCTCGAGGCTGCGGCGGCCGACATCCGCGACGTTGACGGCAGCGCGTTCCGGGGCTCGCAGGTCAAGGCGCTCGACGCTGCCATCCGGCTCGGCCTCGAAAAGCTCGCCCCTCTCAGGCAGGAGGCGTTTGCATGAACATGCATTCCGCCCGCGCCGCGTTCGGGCTCGACACGCTGAAGACGATTCTTGGCATCCCGGTGGTTGCGGTCCGCTGGAACGATGCCATCGCCCTGCTGAACCGGCTGATTGCCGAGCGGCGCTTCACCAAGGTCAGTTTCCTCAACGCCCACAATGCCAACATCGCCTATACCGACCCGGTGTTCGCCGAAGCACTCGATGATTTCCTCATCCTGCCCGACGGCATCGGCATCGATCTGGCGGCGAGGCTCCTCTACGGGGCGCCGTTTCCCGACAATCTCAATGGTACCGATTTCGTCCCGGCCTTCCTGCAGGCCTCGACGACGCCGCTGACCGTCGGGCTGCTCGGCGCGACGCGCGTCAACGCAGAAGCGGCGTCGGTCAAGCTGGCGGCACTGGCCGTGCAGCACCGGTTCGTGGTGATCCATGACGGCTATTTCCCCCCTTCGCAGGAGCAGGAAATCGTCGACCGGATTGCCGCGCTTCGGCCCGACGTGCTGCTCGTGGCCATGGGCGTGCCGCGCCAGGAATTGTGGATCGAACGCCATATCGACGCGCGCCATTGCACGCTGCCGATCGCCGTCGGCGCGTTGCTTGATTTCCTGAGCGGCGCGGTGCCCCGCGCGCCCTTGTGGATGCGCCGGCTGCGGCTCGAATGGCTGTTCCGGTTGGCTGTCGAGCCGGGCCGCCTGTGGCGCCGCTATGTGGTCGGCAACCCGCTGTTCCTGCTGCGCGTCGTCAGGCAGAAATTCTCGCTTGCGCCCGAAGCCGCGGGAGATACCAAATGAACAGCAGGTTCGTGCCAGGTGCCGCTGTCGAGCCAAGCCCGCTTCGGCAGACACCGACGGCGGCCATCGTGACGGCAAGCTATGCGCCCGATTTCGAGCGCTGTCGCCTGCTGTGCGAGACACTTGATCGCCATGTTTCCGGCGCGGCGCACCATTACATCCTGGTCGAGCATCGCGATGTCGGCCTGTTTCGCCAATTGGAAACCGGCCGCCGCACGGTGGTCGACGAGCGGGAATTGCTGCCGCGCTGGCTGCACGCCTTCGACGATCCGTTCAGCCTGTTTCGCCGGCGCGTCTGGCTCAGCCTGAAGACCCAGCCGCTGCGCGGCTGGCATGTGCAGCAGTTGCGCCGCATCGCCATATCAGCGCATGCATCTCAAGACGTGCTCATCTTCTGCGATTCCGATGTTGCCTTCCTGAAACCTTTCGACTGCGGCGCCTTCTGGCGCGACGACAAGGTGCGCCTGTTCCGCCGCGACGGTGTGCTGGCGGACGAAGGTCATGAGGAGCATCGCATCTGGTCGCGCAACGCCGGCTCGGCACTCGGCATCGACCCGTCCCGGACGTCGAACCATGACTACATCTCGACGCTGATCGCGTGGCGGCGCGACACCGTGCTGGCGATGTGCGGTGCGATCGAAAGGGTCCATGGTCGCAACTGGGTCGAGGTCGTCGGCTCGGCACGCAAATTCTCCGAATGCATGATCTACGGCCGCTATGTCGACGATCTGCTGGACGGAGCCGGCCACTTCCACGGTTCCGAAGAGTTCTGCCGCGTGCACTGGACCGGCGAAGCGCTTTCGGATGACGAGTTCCGCCGCTTCGTTGCCGCCATGGCGCCGGAGCAGGTGGCGATCGGCATGCAATCCTTCATCGGCACCGATATCGGCCGCATCCGCCGTCTGATTGGGTTGGATTAGATCATCCCGAAAAGCGGAAACCGGTTTTCTCGGACAAACGATTTCCGTTTGTCCAGAAGTCATGCACAAATGAGAAAGCCCTATACGGGCTTTGCCGGCTTGCGCATCGCCGAATAGGTGAGCAGCGTCGAGGCGAGATACAGAAGCAGGAAGACGACATTGAGCGACAGCACCAGCTTCGGCGTGTCGAGGATGGTCGTCAGCACATAAGTCAGCAACAGCGCCTTCAATCCGGCGAGCAGGCCGAGATTGAGCGCCCGCACCAGCGTTTGGCCGCGTGCGAACAAAAGCTCGGCCTGGTATTCGACAAGATTGCGCAATCCCGGCACGCAGATTGCCAGCACCACCAGCGGGGCAGCCTCGGCGACATTCTTGCCGAGTGCATTGGGGAAGAAATGCAGCACGATGCCAAGTGTCAGCAGCGCCAGCGTCGAAACCGCGAACACACCGCCTTCGATGCCGCTCTTGACCGCCAGACGCGACAACAGTTCCGGCGCGCGCATCATGCGCTGCACCAGCATCATCGAGAAGGTGCGGATCGGAATCGCCGTCAGGTCGACCAGCCGCATGATGATGGCGTAGATGCCGGCCAGATGCGGGCCGCCGATCGCCAGCACGAGCAGCTTGTCGAACTCCATCTGCAGGTAGAACAGCACTTCGGCGCCGGCCACATAGATGGAATCGGCCAATCGCCTGAGATAAAGCTCGACGCGCAGCCGCAGCCTCTGGCGCGGGTAGAAGAAGCCGAAGGCGATCAGCAGCGAGGCGGCATTGGCGCCGATATAGAACCAGGACCATATCCAGACGCTGTGTTGCGCTGAGAACATGAACAGCACCGCGCCGAGCGCCCGCAGCGCGGTCGCCAGGATGGCCAGCAGCGCGGCGCGGCCGAACTTGCCCAGGCCGTTGTTGACGATCAGCGCCACCTCCACCGGCCGCCACAACAGCGCTTCGGCAAAGACGATTGCCGCAAACACCGACAGCGGCACGGTGTCGGCAAAGAAAAGCAGATAGACGCCGAACGAGGCAGCGGCCAGCAGCGGCAGCGACAGCACGCCGAGCAGCAGGAAGCCGGCGGAAAAGGTGCCGATCAGATTGGGACGGATGGTGGCGGTGCGGTAAAGCGCCGAGATGAACCCAAAGGCGAGGATGCGCGACAGCATGACGCCGGCCGCCGACGCGGTGGCGAACATGCCGAATTCGGATATCGACAGCGTGTTGGCCAGCGCGATGAAATAGGCCAGCGAAAACACCAGTCGCCCACCGGCACCGCTGATCGCTGAGAAATAGTCGCGAAGCAGCCCCCGTCGTTCGGCCAAAAAGCTGCCGATCCGGGCGAGGGGCCGCCTTTGCGGTATGTCACTGGCCTGCGTCATGTCTCAAGGAGAGCCTAGGCCGGAAAACTTAACGTGCCGTTCTGGCGGCTGGGCTTGTGTCGAAAATAGATGCAACCGAAACGAGAAACCGACGCTTCGGCGCGGGAAAATTAACCTTTTGTTTTCCATGCCTGTTTAGCGTGGCTTAACGAATGGCCAATCTCCGTTCGCAGGTCGCCAAGGGTAAAGTTCCAGACGATGGTCGACAGGGAAAACCGCGAAGACTGGAAGCGCGAGCGCTCGTTGCTGGCGCTGGGCCAGGCTGTGCGTGGCGACGAACCCGACGCGTCGCTGGTCTCGATCGGCGACCGGGCAGACCCGTCATGGCGCGAGGATGCCGCCACGCGTCATCGCCTCGCCCGCTCGCAGCGCGAGGCGCGCAACCCGAAACTGTCGGATCCGGTCGCGGCCGACGGGGATCGTGAGCAAGCTTACCGCGCGCAAACCTCGCCGCGGACACAGCCTGGTGCCGCCGAAACCGCTGGCGCTCGTCGCGCCGATCATACATCGGAACCTTACGCTGCAGGCGACGCGTCGTTATCCCGAAACGACGGCATGGACAGCCAGCAGTGGAAGCCGCTGATCGATCCGATGCAGGTGGTGCGCGGTGTCGGCAAGTCGAAGCTGCTGATCGTGACGACGACACTGCTGGGCGCCGCGCTCGGCATCACCATCGCGCTGTCGACGCCGAAGAAATATGAGGCCACCACCGAACTGATCGTCGACCCGCGCGACCTGAAGCTCACCGACCGCGATCTCACCCAGTCGGTCGTCGCTTCCGACGCCACGCTGGCCATCGTCGAGAACCAGGTCCGGGTGCTGACATCAGGCACTGTTCTCAACAAGGTCGTCGACAAGCTCAATCTGGTCAACGACCCGGAATTCAATGGGCAAGGCGGCGGCGGCCTCAGTGTCATGTCGCTCATTCGCTCCATCCTGTCCCGCAATGATGGGCCGGGGGGTGTCGACGACAGCCGTCGCCGCGCGCTTGCTGTCGGCAATCTGGCTGAGAGCCTTTCGGTCGAGCGCGGCGGCAAGACCTTCGTCATCACCGTCAGCGCCACCACGCAGAATGGCGAGAAATCGGCCCTCATCGCCAACACGATGACGGATGTCTTCCTGCAGACTTTCGGCCAGATACAGTCGGACACCGCAGGCCGCGCCACCGACGAACTGACGGCCAGGCTTGACGAGTTGCGCAAGGGCGTCGAGGCAGCCGAGCGCAAGGTCGAGGATTTCAGGGCCACGCACGATCTCGTTGACGCGCAGGGCCATCTCATCAGCGACGATGAGATGCTGAAACTCAACGAGCAGCTGTCGGTCGCGCGCGCCCGGACCCTGGAACTCAACGCCCGGGCGGCCTCGGCGCGTTCGGTCGACGTCAATTCGGTTCTCACCGGTACCTTGCCGGAGGAGATCAACTCCAACACGATGAGCGATCTGCGTTCGCAATATGCGTCGCTCAAGCAGGAAGCTGACCGCGCCGCCATCCGGCTCGGCCCGCGTCACCCCGAACTCCAGGCGATCAATGCCCAGATTGCCGGCGCACGCGAACGCATCGCCTCGGAGCTGCGCCGCATCGGCTCGTCGCTGCAGGTCGACCTCAAGCGCGCCGTCCAGCTCGAACAGGATCTTGCCTCTCGCCTGGCGCAGCTGAAGGTCCGCAGCGGCGACGTCAACAGCGACCTCGTGTCGATGCGCGAACTGGAGCGCGAGGCGACCGCCAAGCGTTCCGTCTACGAACAGTACCTGCTGCGCGCCAAGGAGACCGGCGAGCAGAAGGACATCAACACCGCCAACATCAATGTGATCTCGAAGGCCTTCGCGCCGCTTGAGCCGAACGGGCCGTCGCGGGTCGTGGTCGCGCTCGCCGGCCTGTTGCTGGGTTTCGCCTCCGGCATTGGCCTCGGAGCCATGCGTGGCGCCTATGAGAGCCTGCGTGACACCGCCAATTCGCGCTCGCGTCGCGACCATGGCACGGACGAACGCCGGACGCCTTACGAAGACAAGGCATATCGGGCAGCGCCGCCGCCGGCGCCGCCATTACCACCAGCGCCGCAGCCATCGACACCCCCGCCTGCATCACCACCGCCGGCCGTGCCACCGCCTGTCCAGCAAGCCGAGGCCTCGCCGGCAGAAGGTCCCGGCCGGATCGGTGCCTTGCTGTCGAGGCTGCACAAGTCCGTCTCCCGCAGGCCATCCCGGGAGGAGCCGTTCGATACCGTCGAATGGGCCTCTGCCGAAAACGGGGAGCCAACGCAGGATCCGCAATACCGCGCCTATCCCCGGCCGGCGCCGGCCTTCGAGCCCCGGCAGGCGGCCGCGACAGCATACCCGGCACCACCTTTCCAGCCCGGCGGCCATCCGCAGCAGACGGCGCAGCCGCCACTGCCGCCTCCCATGATGACGCAGCGGCCATATTCCGGGCCGCAGCTCTATCCCTACGCGCAGCCATTGGGCTACGCGCAGCAGCCGGGCTATCCCTATCCGCAATCTATGCCGGCCGCCAATGCCGGGCAGCAGTCCGATCCGGCTCAGCCCGCTTCCGAGTCCTATCCACAGCCGCCCGTCGCGCAGCAGCAGGCGCCTCAGCCTCATCAGCGATCGGCGGAGCCGTCGCGGGCCGTGGAGGATGCCGAGCAGCAAGCGCCAATCGAGGAAATCCGCGCCAGCCTGCGCGAATTCCGCGAAGCGGTTCGCGAACTGACCGAGAGCCGCACGCGCCGCCGCTACTTCTGAGCCACAAAAATCTGCGCGGTGCCGTACAAAAACATGCCGGTTTCGCGTAAACGGCATGGGACGGCGCTTTGGCGGGATTGCATGTTGGATTTTTCGTGAAGATGCCACGCTGTGAAAGATCGAAAAGCGCGTCGCTTCCGGAAGCGACGCGCTTGGGCATTCTGGTGTTGAGGGTGGTCCATGGCTGAAGTGATTGATGGCAAGAGCGTTGCCGGGGACGTTGTGGGGACGGTCAAGACCCTGACGGCTGAACTTGTCGCCAAGGGCAAGGCCAAGCCCGGTCTTGCCGTGGTCATCGTCGGCGAGGATCCGGCCAGCCAGGTCTATGTCGCGTCCAAGTCGCGCACCGCCAAGGAATGCGGCTTTCATTCCGTCCAGCATACGCTGCCGGCCGAAACCTCCGAAGAGGCATTGCTGAAGATCATCGGCGACCTCAACGCCGATCCGGCCATCAATGGCATCCTCGTGCAGCTTCCTCTGCCGGCCCACATTGACGCCGGCAAGATCATCCAGACCATCGCGCCGGAAAAGGATGTCGACGGCTTCCACTTCATCAATGTCGGCAAGCTCGGCACCGGTGAACTCGAAACAGCGTTCGTGCCTTGCACGCCGGCCGGCTCGATGCTTCTGATCGAGCGGGTGCGCGGCAAGGACCTGTCCGGCCT
>NZ_RZRR01001301.1:0-1065 GCF_003998555.1 Mesorhizobium sp. M7A.F.Ca.CA.002.09.1.1
GGCCGAGATCGTCGTTGCCCTTGGGGGTGACGGCTTCCTGCTGCAGACCCTGCGCGACACGATGGGGACCGGCAAGAAGGTCTACGGCATGAACCGTGGCACCATCGGCTTCCTGATGAACGAGTATCGTTCCGGTGGCCTGACCGAGCGTCTCGAAGCCGCCGTCGCCGAAACCATCCGCCCGCTGGAGATGCTGGCCGTGACCTCGGAAGGCGAAACGATTTCGGCACTGGCTATCAACGAGGTGGCGCTGTGGCGTCAATCGTACCAGACGGCCAAGATCCGCATCACCGTCGACGAACAGGTCCGGCTTGAGGAACTGAACTGCGACGGCGTCATGATCGCAACCCCGGCCGGGTCCACCGCCTACAATCTTTCGGCGCACGGGCCGATCCTGCCGCTCGACGCGCCGCTGCTGGCGCTGACCCCGGTCAGCCCGTTTCGCCCGCGCCGCTGGCGCGGCGCGCTGCTCTCCAACAAAGCGACGGTGCGCTTCGACATCCGCGAGCCGGAAAAGCGGCCGGTGAACGCCGCCGCCGACCATACCGAGGTCAAGGCGGTGACCTCGGTGACGGTGCGAGAATCACCCACGGCGACAGCAACGTTGCTGTTCGATCCCAATCATTCCTGGAACGAGCGTATTCTCGCCGAACAGTTCCGCTATTGAGCCGGCTCTGCGACCGACAGGTCGATTAAGCATCCCGATTAAGGTTACAACTTCACAATCGTGCCATTGCTGCCCGTTTCTGTTGACAAATCGAGGGCTTGCTCCTAATTGCAATACCGATCTTGCAGGCGCGTGGCGCTTGCCGCGACGCCATTAGACGCCGTTGCGCTTCCCCGAACCAGCCAAAGACAACAACACTTGTCCTCAGACACCACGACCGCTCAAGAAGCGTTGACCTTCGCAGACCTCGGCCTGTCGCCGAAGGTCCTTTCCGCAGTCACCGACGCCGGCTACACCCAGCCGACGCCGATCCAGGCTGGTGCGATCCCGCACGCCTTGCTCGGCAAGGATATTTTGGGCATCGCCCAGACCGGCACTGGCAAGACGGCTTCCTTCGT
>NZ_RZRR01001302.1:0-1063 GCF_003998555.1 Mesorhizobium sp. M7A.F.Ca.CA.002.09.1.1
CGCCAGACAGTGAGAGCCCTCAAAAAATGCCCGCCATACCGCGCAAGGACATCTTGAAGAAATTCAGGGGAATGATCGACAAGGGCGTGCCGATCGTCGGCGGCGGCGCCGGCACCGGCCTGTCGGCGAAGGCCGAGGAGGCCGGTGGCATCGACCTCATCATCATCTACAATTCCGGCCGCTACCGCATGGCCGGGCGCGGCTCGGCCGCCGGCCTGCTCGCCTATGGCAACGCCAACGAGATCGTCAAGGAAATGGCCTATGAGGTGCTGCCTGTGGTCAGACACACGCCGGTGCTGGCCGGCGTCAACGGCACCGACCCGTTCGTCATCATGCCGCTGCTATTGGCAGAGCTGAAGACGATGGGCTTTTCCGGCGTGCAGAATTTTCCCACCATCGGCCTGTTCGACGGCAGCATGCGGCAGAGCTTCGAGGAAACCGGCATGGGCTTCGGCCTCGAGGTCGACATGATCGCCGAGGCGCACAAGCTCGATCTCTTGACCACGCCCTATGTCTTCAACCCGGATGAGGCCCGCGCCATGACCAAGGCCGGTGCCGACATCGTCGTCGCCCATATGGGTGTGACGACAGGCGGCTCGATCGGCGCCACGTCAGCCAAGTCGCTCGACGACTGCATTCAGGAGATCGACGCCATCGCCAATGCCGCGCGCTCGGTGCGCAAGGATGTCATCCTGCTTTGCCATGGCGGCCCGATTTCGATGCCCGACGACGCCCGTTACATTCTCTCCCAGGCCAAGGGCCTGCACGGCTTCTATGGCGCCAGCTCGATGGAACGGCTGCCGGCGGAAGCCGCGATCGCCAAGCAGACGGCCGATTTCAAGGCCGTCGCGCTCGGCGGCCAGAAGACCACATTCAAGAAAAAGAAGGGATGAGTGAGATGACCGACAAGAGCAAAGTGTTCGTGTACCCGAAGGACGTCAGCGCCTTCGGCTTCGACTGGGGAAAATTGGCGCTGACGGTGGCGCCCGAAGTGAATGGCGCAACCCGCTTTTCCGGCGGGGTCGTCGACCTGCCTTCCGGCAAGGGCCACACGCGCCACAAC
>NZ_RZRR01001303.1:0-1062 GCF_003998555.1 Mesorhizobium sp. M7A.F.Ca.CA.002.09.1.1
GGATTTTCTCATGACGAGGACTTCTTACGGAAATGGGGGGCTACTCAAACACATTCAGTGATCAGCGCGGGGGCGGCGTCAGCTATTTCACCGCCGATCTTGGATATAATTTCTTGAACTCACCGCGCTACCGCATCGGTGCTTTTGTTGGCAACAATTTCTGGCACGAGAGCTACGATGCTTTCGGTTGCACGCAGCAGGCGACCAACTGGGGAACCTGTGTGCCAACCGTCCCACCTACGTCAACCTCTCAGCCAGGACAACGATTGGCATTCGCTGCGACTCGGCTTGGCCGGGCAGACGCAACTCACCGAGCGACTCAGCCTTTCTGGTGACGTGGCGTTCCTCTTCACGCGGCTCGACGGCAAAGAGCAGCACCACATGCGCCCAAGATCAAGCTAATTCCCGAAGACGGCGATGGGCATGGCGTCCAGCTCGAGGCGGTGTTGCGGCCGTGGCGAATAACGGCACCGCTCATTTCGAAGAGGCAATGGGCGGTCGTGGTTCCCCGCAGGCCGACGATTGGAAGGCAAAGCGCTACGGCGTTTTCGTGCAGGCTAGCATCAAGTTCAACTGAGAGAGCAAGAACCGAGGAGAGCGGCGATGCCACTCCAGCTCATTACGATCATTGGATCAACAGAAGGAAGTTTTCCGAAGAGTTTTGCAAGCGTGCGCAAAGTCGCCAGACAAAGTTCTCTCGGTCCATAGTGTACGTGCCGTCACGCCCGTTCTCGACATGGTTGAATGATACGTCCCGCGCGATCGATCAAAGTCGTTTTTCATTGGTTTTCCGGAAATCGCGGGGAGCACAGCGTGCTGTGACCCTCGCCTGCTGGTTTTCTGTCAACGCGCAGATGAGGGAGAATGAGCGTACAGCAAAAATCATCAGTGCTGTCGCTTTCGCCAAAGCCCGCCGCAGCTAAACGGGGTCCCACGCCCGGTAGCGCCCCCTGCCGGTCACCTCACGGATGCCGAGTTCGGCACCAGCCCGAGCGCAGCGCGCTGGCTAATTTTCAGCTCGGCCGCGACCAGACCTGCCGACACCAGCGGCCGCGCCAGCAC
>NZ_RZRR01001304.1:0-1062 GCF_003998555.1 Mesorhizobium sp. M7A.F.Ca.CA.002.09.1.1
ACAGCAGTAGACCGGAGATACAGCCATGCCGATCCCCCGGTACAAAGCGCCGTCACGCACCGCCTACGACATCGTCATCGTCGGCGGCGCCGTCATCGGTTCGTCCACGGCCTACTGGCTGAGCCAGGCGCTGGGCAGCGGCGCCTCGATCCTCGTGGTCGAACGCGACTCGAGCTACGAATTCTCGTCGACGGCGCTCTCCACCAGTGCGATCCGGCAGCAATATTCCAATCCGATCAATGTGAAGATCAGCCAGTTCGGCATCGAGGTCATCCGCGGATTTCAGGAGCGTATGGCACCTTTCTACAAGGACGAACCGGCGCCCGACCTCGGCTTCAAGGAGCATGGGTATCTTTACTGCTGTTCACCCGACGGCGTCAAAGCGGCCCGCGAGCGCGTCGATCTGCAACGCAGTTTTGGGGCCCACACGGTGTTTCTTGAGCCGGGCCCGCTGAAGGATCGCTTCCCCTGGCTCAATGTGGAGGATCTCGGTGGCGGTTCCTGGGGGGCCAGGGAAGAGGGCTGGTTCGATTCCGTGGGGCTGATGAACGGTTTCCGCCGCGCAGCCCGCGCCAGCGGCGTCGAGTATATTGACAATGCCGTGACAGGGCTGGACATCGCCGATGGGCGGGTCATCTCGGTGCGCCTCGCGACCGGACAGACGGTTGCCTGCGGAACATTGGTCAACGCCGCGGGCCCGCGCGCTCAGCAGGTGGCCGCCATGGCCGGCCTGTCGATCCCGGTCGCGCCCTACAAGCGCTACAGCTTCGTCTTCGCCAGCGCCAACCCGATCCCCGGCCGGATGCCCAATGTCATCGACCTTTCCGGAACATTCGTGCGTCCCGAAGGCGAGCTTTTTCTCACCGGCAACACGCCGCAAGGCGACGGACCGGCCGGCTACGACGACTTTGAAATGCACCATGAAGAGTTCGACGACTACATCTGGCCGGCACTCTGGCACCGCATTCCGTCTTTCGACGCACTCAAGGTCCAGACCAGTTGGACCGGCCACTACGAGTACAACATGCTCGACCACCACGGCATCGTCGGCTTCCACCCGCA
>NZ_RZRR01001305.1:0-1061 GCF_003998555.1 Mesorhizobium sp. M7A.F.Ca.CA.002.09.1.1
CTGCACTGCCAAAGACCTACCGCTCAAAATCGTCGGGCGGACGCGAAGCACTCGAAACCATGTCGAAGCCGGAGCAGGCGTCGATCGTCGACGGACCTTTGACGGCGCTTGACGGTCAGTCGCCGAGCGCTGCCTCCAGCGCGCCAAAACGCGACGTCACAGCGGCGGCTCAGAAGCTGTCGGACGCGCCGGCTGTCGATGTGCCCGGCGTGCCGTCGAAGCCCACCACGAATGCGATGAGGAGCATCGAGGATGTGCGGTCCTCGATGCGTCCCGAAGCGGGAAAACAGTCCCTGTCCGCCGCGCGCATCGACGTGGTGTCGGAACGGAGCTTCCCCGCGCCGCCGCAGGGTCCCATCAGCCAGGCGGCCCTCAATGTGATCAACGCCATAGCCGCCGACGCCGGGCCGCAAAAGGCGCTTTCAGCCTCACCCACGACCACCCATCTGGCCAGCTCTGTTGCCGTTCCGACACATGTGTTGAAGATCGAACTTCACCCTGCCGAACTCGGCATGGTGACGGCCAATCTTCGCCTCTCCGGGGAACAACTTTCGATTGAGCTGAAGCCTGAAACACACGATGCCTATCGTCGGCTGTCCGCCGACAGCGAGGCCATCGTCAAGTCGCTGCGAGGGCTCGGCTTCGAGGTTGACAAGGTCACGATACTGCAACCTTCGGTAGCAGTTCCCGCTACAACCCGGACGGATGCAACCGCTCCGTTGGCGGCGGCAACAGGCCGCGATCCAGCATCCTTTCAACCGGGGAATTCGGGCGGCGGCAATGGTGGAGCCGGCGGCCAGCAACCGGGTCAGCAATCCTCAAGGAACCGCAACGATGACGCGCAGGACTACGGCCGCGGCACTTCGCCTTCTCGCGAGCGCGCTGGCGGCGATATCTTTATCTAGCGCGGTAACAGCTGCCGCAGCCACGACCAACCCTTGCGAGCCGGAAATCCTGCGCGCCGCCGACCGCTATGGCGTTCCCGCCGGCATCCTTTATGCCGTTGGCCTGACGGAGACCGGCAACAAGGGCAGCCTTCAACCCAACGCTTTGAATATAGA
>NZ_RZRR01001306.1:0-1060 GCF_003998555.1 Mesorhizobium sp. M7A.F.Ca.CA.002.09.1.1
GGTCAGCAAAGCGCGCCTGCGCCATCGGTCCCATCGTCGTCGCCTGATCGAGCGGATTGCCGACGACATAGTTCTTTGTCTCGGCGATGAAGCCTTCGACGAATTCGTCATAGACCTTCTCGTGCACATAAACGCGTTCGATGCCGCAGCAGCACTGGCCGGAATTGTAGAAGGCGCCGTCGACCAGATTGGCGACCGCATGGTCCATCTTGGCGTCGGGCAGCACATAGGCCGGATCCTTGCCGCCAAGCTCGAGGCCGAGCGTCATGAAGGTGCCCGCCGCCGCCTTTTCGATGGCGCGGCCGCCGCCGACCGAACCGGTGAAATTGACGTGGTCGATCTTGCCCGAGCCGAGCAGCCTTTCGGTCTGGGCGTGGTTCAGCACGACATTCTGGAACACGCCCTTGGGCAGGCCGATCTTGTCGAAAGCCTGCTGAAAGCGCTCGCCGACCAGCAGCGTCTGCGCCGCATGCTTCAGGATCACGGTGTTGCCGGCCATCAGCGCCGGCACGATGGTGTTGACGGCGGTCAGATAGGGATAATTCCACGGCGCGATCACCATGACGACGCCGAGCGGGTCTTTCTTCACATAGCGGCGGAAACCGTCCTTGGGGTTGGAGGCCGGCACCGATTTGAGCGCCTGCTCGGCGATCTCGACCATGTAGTTGGTGCGTTCCCTGACGCCGCCGAATTCGCCGCCATAGCGCACGGGCCGCCCCATCTGCCAGGCGATTTCCGGCACGATCTCGTCGGTCATCGCGACCAGCGCTTCCAGCATAGCCAACATGTACTTGCCGCGCTCGACGATAGGTGTCTCAGCCCACTTCTCTTGCGCCGCCTTGGCGCGTTCCACTGCGGCGTTGATCGCCTGGTCTGTAGCAATCGGCCGCTCGGCATAGATCGAGCCATCGACGGGGGTAATGAGTTTGACCGTCTCGGTCATTTTGTAAGTCCTCGTATTCTACAACAAAATCGTGTGGCCTGGCGCTGCCCCTCATCTGCCTGCCGACAGCCTCTCCCCACGGGGAAAGGCTAAGAGTGAAGGGGTGGCGCCGACGAA
>NZ_RZRR01001307.1:0-1057 GCF_003998555.1 Mesorhizobium sp. M7A.F.Ca.CA.002.09.1.1
GCCTATAGACCCAGCATGGGTCGACTATGTCAGCGCATGGCGGGCGGCAGTGGAAGTGCAGGGCTGATCAGAGAATCCGTTTGCCGAAGGCAGACATGACGAAGTTGACCGCGTCGGTGCCGATCCGCGGCTCCAGATCCGCCGTCAGGCCCGAAACATCCATCGACAGCAAGCCGCCGGAGAGCGCGATCGCCTCCATCGCCTGATGTGTTTCGCGCACGGTCAGCCCACCGGAGCCCGCAGCCCAGCCGGCGAATTCGGTCGCGGTCGGCGAATAGCTGACATGAAAGCCTTGCGTGCCTGATGTGGCGATACGGATCGCTTCATGCATCAGGTCGCGCATGCCCATGGCGTCGATATCGGTCATGGTGAAGGCGGAGACGCGCGAATCCTTCAGCACCCGCGCCTCGGCCGGATCGGCGTGGCGCAAGCCGACGATGACGACATTCTCCGGCGACAGTTGCGGCTGCAGGGCGCCCGCCTTGTGGTCGAGGCCAAGCGATCGCGCCAGGACCGAGCCTTCCGGCAGGTCGATGCCGTCCTCGTCCTCAGGCATCAGGGCGGCGATGGAATCGATCCAGATCAGGCCGAAGGAATGCGTGGCGCGCGCCGTTGCGGTCAGAGCCTTATGCGCGACGCGACGGTCGGTGCCGGCGGCCAGCCGGATCAGCCCCGATGGCGGCCGCTCGACATCGGCGAGTTCCACGACATCGAAATTCATCGCCTCCAGCCGCGCGCCGGTGCCTTCCCGGGCCAGGATGCCGGCAGCCCCCGGCCCGGCGGAGATCTGCACCATCTTGCGGCCGGAAAAATCCTCGACATCGTGCATCGGGGCCTTCTCGACATATTCCGAGGTCATCGCCAAAAGCATGGCGCCATAGCTCATGCGGAAGGCGACGCGGTCGCCGACGGCCAGCGGCGGGTCGGCATCGGCGACATCCAAAAGCAGATGGTCGCTGGAGGCGCCCAGCACCCGGATCCCCCTGGCGATCGGCGTCAGCCCCTCGACCAGCACGTCCTCGCGGCCGATATTGGCGATGGCGCGCAGCCTATCGCC
>NZ_RZRR01001308.1:0-1056 GCF_003998555.1 Mesorhizobium sp. M7A.F.Ca.CA.002.09.1.1
GACGTCAAGCGTTCGGGCGGCGACAAGTCCGAGAAGCACGCCGATATCGGCGACGAGGACGCGCTGGAGAGCCATACATTCCGTGGCGTCGGTGAGATCGAGTTGCCGGCACCGGGCCTCGGTTCGCTGAACTACGACCTCTATCTCCAGCGGCTGGCGGAAAAGCATCCGAACATCCCGGTGATCATCGAGCATCTCTCGGAAGACGACGTGCCGAGGGCCAAGAAATTCCTCGACGGGAAGTTCCGCGCCAACGGTCTGTGACGGCCTTCTCGCGCCGCTGGTTCGCGGCGGCGCGGTTCGGTTCCAAAGTAAGGGAGGAGAAAAAATGTTGAAATTCGCATTGAAACTGGCGGCTGCCGTAACGCTGCTCGCCGGCGTCTCGTTGAGCGCGCCGGCAATGGCGCAGGATGGCCAGAAGACGTTCTACTTGCTGTCGCATGGCGGTCCGTCGGATGCGTTCTGGCTGGACTGGAATGCCGGCGCGACCAAAGCCTGCGACCAGCTCAAGGTGACCTGCAAGATCTCATTCAGCGGCGGCGACATGGCGGCGCAGAAGGAGGCCTTCAATTCCGCGCTTGCGGCCAAGCCCGACGGCATCGCCACCACGTCGGCCCAGCCGGGCTTGTGGACGGAAGAGGTGAAGGCGGCCAAGGCAGCCGGCATCCCGATCGTGTTCTTCAACACAGACGATCCGGCGACCGGACGGCAGGCCTATGTCGGCGCCGATCTCAAGGAGGCGGGGGTCATCTGGGCCAAGTATCTTGTCGACCACAAGATGGTGAAGCAGGGCGACAAGGTGTTCCTGCCGGTGGAAGTGCCCGGCGCCAGCTATCAGCAGCTGGAGACCGAAGGCATCGCCAGCGTCTTCGATCCGTTGGGGATCAAATATGATGTGGTCGATTGCGGCACCGACCCGGCCGGCATCATTGCCAAGATGACCGACTACATGGTGGCCAACAATCCGCCGGCGATCATCGCGCTTGGCGATTCCGTCGCGGCCAGCGTCAAGCGGGTGTTCGACGGCGCCGGCGTGCCGGCCGGCAAGATCCCGGT
>NZ_RZRR01001309.1:0-1056 GCF_003998555.1 Mesorhizobium sp. M7A.F.Ca.CA.002.09.1.1
ATCGCCGAGGCCTATGTCGAACGCTCGATCCTGGTCGGCGACGACGACATCGTCGCCGCGCAGAAGGCGCTGTGGAACCGAACCCGCATCATCTCCGAGCCGGGAGGTGCGGCCGCCTTTGCCGCAATCCTGTCGGGCCGCTATGCGCCGGCGCAGGGCGAACGGCTCGCCGTGCTGGTCTGCGGGGCGAATGCGGACCCCGCTACCTTCTAAAGGGCCTGCTGCCTTCTAAAGGGTATGCAGGATGGAACTATAACGGTCCACTTCACGTTTTTTCGAACCGCCTCGCCTTTGCCGTGTTTGCTGGTATTCTTTGAGTCGTGAGGCGTCGGGCTATCTGCCCGCTCCACAGCATGATCCCGAAACATGGAATCCCTTTCGGAACAGATCATGCTCAAAGGGATAGGGCCGCATCCCGGTTTCGGGATGCCATAGGCTCAAGGAAGGGCCGATGACGCAACGACCCACCTTCAGCAGCGATCGCGGCCTCGCCGGGCGGCTGGCTTTGAGCAGGCTGGCCACGCGGGTCTCGATGGTGGTCGAGCGCGGCTGGCCGTTGCTGCTTCCCCTCGTCATCGTTGCCAGCCTGTTCCTCAGCATCTCCTGGCTCGGGCTATTCTCCCGGCTGCCGGATATGGCGCGCATCGGCCTGGTCGCTGCCTTTGCCATAGCAGCACTGGCCGCGCTTTATCCCCTGCGTTTCTTCCGCCTGCCGGGCGCCGGCGAAATCGACCGCCGCATCGAGGCAGCCAATCAACTGTTGCACAGCCCGGTGCTGGTGCAGACCGACCGGCCAAGCGGCCGGGAAAGCAGCTTCTCGCAGGCGCTATGGCGCGAACACCAGAAGCGCATGGCCGGAAAGCTCGACAACCTCGGCGCCGACCTGCCGCGCACGCGCGTGCCGGAGCGCGACCCTTGGGCCCTGCGCGCGGTGGCGGCACTTTTGCTCGTTACCGCCTTCGCCTTCTCCTTCGGGCCGACGGGCGGCAGGATCAGCGACGGCTTCAATGCCCATGGCGCGCGCGATATCGTGCCGCCGCGCATCGACGCCTGGGT
>NZ_RZRR01001310.1:0-1053 GCF_003998555.1 Mesorhizobium sp. M7A.F.Ca.CA.002.09.1.1
GCAGGAAGGGATCCTCGAGCGCTATGCGCTGCTCGTAGCGGTCGAGCAGGTCGAGCCCGCCGACATCCATCGCCGGCAGGTCCAGGCAGCGCAGCGCATAGAGTTCCGAATAGCCGCGCTTCTGCACGACGGCACGGAAATGCCCGGGAACGGACACCCGCCCCTTCGCATCGATCCTGCTCACCGTGTTTGACAGAAACCGGTCCATTAAACGCTACAGCCGCTTGCGCCGCCGCACCCCTCTGCATCTTGTCGCACGCGCCGCCGCAGCGCGTTCCCTGCCCCGTATCAGCCTCGTCCGCACAGGCAAAAACCAGCAAACGCGCAGCCGCCGCGGCTGCCCGATTGGCGTACGCTTTACCCTGACACGGAACGAAGGCTTTGATGTCTGGATGGGATATCATGGGGCACTATGGGCGTCAACGGGAATAGGCTTCACAAACACGCGCGCCCCGACCAAAGAGAGCAGCCGTGACGACACGTCTCGTCTTTATGGTCTATTAAGCCTAACGAAGCGTTTAGAGCCGCCTGGCCCAACCGGACGCGCCTTGCCGCGAGCCGCTGCCGGGCATAGCGTCTCGCCACATCCAGCCGGTCACCAACAGGGTCTGAAATTCGATGTCTGAAACAGCAAAGTCACGCGCTGCAGCGCTTCCTCACCTGCGTCGCAGCGGGCTTGCCATGGGCGATTCCATTCCCCTGCCGCTGACCATGGCCGCCATCTTTCATGCGCCCGGCGACGCCACCGGCTTCAACCAGTACGGGCGATTCAGCAACCCGACCTGGGACGCGGTCGAGCATATGCTGGCCCATCTGGAGGACGCGCCCTGCGTCGCATTCCCTTCCGGAATGGCGGCAATCTCGGCGGCGTTTTTTGCCGTGCTCAAGGCCGGCGACCGTATCCTGCTGCCATCGGACGGCTATCACACGACACGAGCGCTGGCCGAGCGCTTCCTCAAGCCGCTCGGCATCACCTATGATGCCAGGCCGACTTCGACCTTCCTCGATGGCGGCTTCGATGGCTATCGGCTGGCATTTGTCGAAACCCCTGCC
>NZ_RZRR01000130.1:0-8787 GCF_003998555.1 Mesorhizobium sp. M7A.F.Ca.CA.002.09.1.1
AGTTCGTCAAGGACACCCATGTCGATGCGCTGGCGGTGGCCATGGGCACCAGCCATGGCGCCTACAAATTCTCGCGCAAGCCGGACGGCGCGGTGCTGGCCATGAACGTCATCGAGGAGATCCATCGCCGCCTGCCGAACATGCACCTGGTCATGCACGGCTCGTCCTCGGTGCCCGAGGATCTGCAGGAGATCATCAACAAATATGGCGGCCAGATGAAGCCGACCTGGGGCGTGCCGGTCGAGGAGATCCAGCGCGGCATCAAGCACGGCGTGCGCAAGATCAACATCGACACCGACAACCGCATGGCGCTGACCGGCGCGATCCGCAAGGTGCTGACCGAGAACCCGAGCGAGTTCGACCCGCGCAAGTATCTGACACCGGCCATGGCCGCCATGCGCAAGCTCTGCAAGGAGCGCTTCGAACAGTTCGGCACCGCCGGCAACGCGCAGAAGATCAAGCCGCTGCCGGTCGCCGAAATGGCCAAGCGCTACAAGTCGGGCAGTCTGGACCCGAAGTTCGGCTGAGCTGAACGCTGGTATCGAGGGCAGGAGCGCGGCAGCGCCCTGCCCGTTTACCGAACGCTATTGAAGCGTGCGCGCCGGCGGCTGACCGGCGTGGTCGCGCGCGATGCCGGCGTCGGCATCCTCGGCGCCAAAAGCACGGTCGAGGCCCGTCGCCACGACCGAGACCCTGAAGCGGCCTTCCATGCCCTTGTCGAAGATGGCGCCAACGATGATGTCGGCATCCTCGTAGACCTCTTCGCGAATGCGGGTGGCGGCCTCGTCGACTTCAAACAGGGTCATGTCCCTGCCGCCCGATATCGAGACCAGCACGCCCTTGGCGCCTTTCATCGACACTTCGTCGAGCAGCGGGTTGGCGATCGCGGCTTCGGCCGCCTTCATCGCGCGGCCTTCACCGGAAGCCTCACCGGTGCCCATCATGGCGCGGCCCATGTCGCGCATCACGGATTTGACATCGGCGAAGTCGAGATTGATCAGGCCTTCCTTGACGATGAGGTCGGTGATGCAGCTGACGCCGGCATAGAGCACCCGGTCGGCAATGACGAACGCATCGGCGAAGGTGGTCTTGGCATCGGCGATCCTGAACAGGTTCTGGTTCGGGATGACGATCACCGTGTCGGCGCTCTCGCGCAGCCGCTCGATGCCTTCTTCGGCCATCTGCATGCGGCGCCGGCCTTCAAAGGTGAACGGCTTCGTGACGACGCCAACCGTCAGGATGCCGGCTTTGCGCGCCGCCTGGGCGATGATTGGAGCCGCACCGGTTCCCGTGCCGCCGCCCATTCCGGCGGTGACGAAACACATATGCGTGCCGGCCAGATGATCCATGATCTCGTCGAGCGATTCCTCGGCCGCGGCGCGACCGATCTCGGGAAGCGATCCGGCGCCCAGCCCTTCGGTGACATGAGCGCCAAGCTGGATCAGCCGCGTCGCCTTGGACATAGTCAGCGCCTGCGCGTCGGTGTTGGCGGCGATGAATTCGGTACCCTGAAGCTGCTCGGCGATCATGTTGTTGACGGCATTGCCGCCGCCGCCGACGCCGATAACGGTGATCTTGGGTCTCATCTCGGAGATTTCGGGCTTCTTGAACTCGGCCATGCCTGTTTCTCCTTCGTCAATTGCGCGCGCTTCACGACCCACCCGCAGACTGCCTTGGGCATATTGCAATCGAGCGGCATGACGCGAATCAGTCCGTTGCGATGGGTACCCCAAAAAGCCAGACAGCGGCCAGAGGTGCAAGTGCATGCGAGGTCAAGATTTGTGATGACCGTTTTGCACAGCGTGGCTCGGGCGCTGCGTGCGCCAGATCTTACCGCAGCGAACTCGCCGCTCCCGCCGATAGCGGCTGCGCGCTGGTTTACCGTCTCGTGCTTGGCATTCCGCCCTCCAACCTCTATGTTGCGATCGCAGATCGCGCAATTGGTTTTGAAATGCCTCCCGACATACCAGCTAGTGACTTGAAAAAATAAGGAAAAGCGCTTGGCGACAGCCACGTCTGTTTTCCTAAAACTCACCAGCTATTTTTACCAGGGACGTGCGGCCGGTCAGGCTGCGGCACCTTCGAAAACCAGAGGTTTTAAATTGAGCGATGCAATTGCGGACGTTTTGAACTGGCTTGAAAGCAGAACCGACATCCAGAGCCTCAGGGCGGCGGTGTGCGACCTCAACGGTATCATGCGCGGCAAGCGCATTCCCGTCGAGCAGGCAAGAAAGGCGCTGGAAGGCAAGCTGCGCATGCCTTTTTCGCTGATCGGACTGGATGTCTGGGGCGAAGACATCGAAGGCAACAGCCTGGTTTTCTCGACCGGCGATGCCGATGGACTGTGCCAATGGACCGGGCGCGGCATTCTGCCGGTGGCCTGGACGGCGCATCCGACGGCACTTGTCCCGCTGTGGCTTGCCGACGAAAGCGGCGCGCCCTATCTCGGCGACCCGCGACGGGCGCTGGCCCGCATCCTCGATCGCTACAAGGCCCTGGGCCTGACCCCGGTCGCGGCAACGGAACTCGAATTCTACCTCGTCGATCCGCAATCGCAGCGGCCGGTCGGCCCTGTCTCGCCGGTGACCGGACGCCGGCTCGATTCCGACGCGGCGCTGTCGATCGACGAAATCGACGATTTCGAATCCTTCATCCATGACGTCTACGAGGCTTGCCGGACGCAAGGCATTCCCGTCGACACGGCCATCGCCGAAAACGGCGTCGGTCAGTTCGAGATCAATCTGAACCATGTCGCGGACGCGTTGCGGGCGGCTGACGATGCGGTGCTGTTCAAGCGCACGGTGAAGGGCATTGCCCGCAAGCACGGCTTTGCCGCCTGCTTCATGGCCAAGCCCTATGGCGACCGGGCGGGCAACGGCTTTCACGTTCATTTCAGCCTGGTCGACGGTGAAGAGCGCAACGTCTTCGACGACGGCACCGACCAGGGCTCGGAGACCATGCGCCATGCAGTCGGTGGCCTGCTTGCGGCAATGGCCGAGAGCACGCTGGTATTCGCGCCGCACTTCAATTCGTACCGCAGGCTGCGCCCAAGATCCTATGCGCCAACCGCGGTCGCCTGGGGCTATGAGAATCGCATGGTCGCGATCCGCATTCCGGGCGGGCCGACCGCTGCTCGCCGTATCGAGCACCGCGTATCGGGAGCCGACGCCAACCCCTATCTGGTGCTCGCGGCCATATTGGGCGCCGCGCTGACCGGCATCGAAAGACAGTTGTCGCCAGGTGATCCGATCGGCACAGACGGCCAGGGACTTCCGCCGGCAAAGCTGCCGCCGGACTGGGCATCCGCGATCGCCGCCTTCGAGAGCGGGACGCATGTGGCGGAGATTTTTCCAGCCATCCTGCGCGACTCCTTTGTGGCCTGCAAACGCCAGGAGCTGAACACGTTCGCGCTCAATGTCAGCGATTTCGAGATCGAGACATACCTCGAGAGCGTCTAGATCGGGTTACGCCAGTACGGCCAAGCTGCCGCGCATCGGCCAATCATGTCCTGGCGGCCGCGATACGGTCGGCAGCCCTCGGGCTTCCTGCGTACCGAACCCTAATCGCGTCAGGCAGGCTCGCGCCAGGGCCGCATTGCTGTCGATGACGAGCAATCCATTCACGTCGTTGAGGCTGGCGGCCACCACCGACAGTTCGGTGCAGCCGAGCAGGGCGGCATCGGCGCCGGCCGCTTGCGCGATGTCGAGCGCGCGCTCGGTTTCAACCGCCGCATCCGCGATCGAACCCGCCTTGACGAGGCTGATCGCGCTGTCGACGCACGCCTGAAATTCGGTGTTCGAGGGAAGGCAGAGCTCAAATCCCGCCGCCGACATCCTGTCCTGATAGAAGCCGGAGACCAGCGTGCCCTGGGTGGCGAGAACAGCAACCCGGCCCCGCTCCAGGCTACGACGCGTCTCCGCCACCACGGCGTCGCCGATATGGATGATTTCCGCGCGCGAATTCGCCGCCAGTTGGTCGTACCAATGATGGGCGGTGTTGCACGGCATCGCGACGCAGGCGACGCCGAGCGCATTGAGCGTCGCGACCGCCGCTTTCAAAGGCGCCAGCGGGCCGTCATGGCCGGCAAGGATGGCTTCGGTCCTGTCGGGCAGCTGCGGTACGCTGAGGATCACGGCAGGCACATGTTCGTTGTCTCTGAACGCCTGGGTCATCCGGGTCAATTTGAAGTAGAAGTCAGCCGATGCAAGCGGCCCCAGGCCGCCGATAATGCCGAGCTGGGGACGGATGCTGTCGTCGATCATCCGGCAGGCTCGGCTTCGAGCTGTTCCGAGACGGTTTCAGGCTGTGTCGCCTCCCTGTGGCTGGGAGCGATCATTGCCGTGCTCGCCGCGACGGTGCAGACGCTGGCCAGCGTCATGAACGTGTCCACGGCCGCATCCACCGCGACGAACAAAGCGAACGCCGCCTCGAAGGGAAGCTTCAGGTAGCCGCAGACGATGGACATCTGCGACAGGATGAGCAGGCTGCCCATGCCGCCGGTGGTGAGCGCGAGAAGCGCCGAGATGATGCCGACGAGCACGAGGTCGGGGACTGCAAGCGGATGGCCGTAGAGCTGGGCGATGAACAGCGCACCCGAAGTGTAGAGCAGCGCCGGGCCTGTACGCAGCAAAGCCGCCTGCAGCGGCACCAGCAGTTCCACGACCACCAGGCTGAACCGCAGGCGCTCGCTCAAAAGGTTGATGACCCACGGCAGCGAGGCGACCGTAGAGCGTGTGGTGATGGCCACCATGAGAAGGGGCTGGCAGGTCTTGATCGTCGTCCAGTAGCTTCGTCGCGACCGGATGGCGATAATGGCAAAGGCGCCGGCAACGAATATGAGGCAGGAAAAACCCATCACCAGCAGGTAACCGCCCATCAGCGTGAGCGGCTTGGTTCCGGTCGACGCGGTCTGGTCCGCGATCAGGATGAAGGTTGCAAAGGGCAACCCCCAGATGAACCAGTTGGTCAGCACCGTACAGGCCCTGTAGACCGCGTTGAGCGCCTGCGTCAGGCTCATGGACGAGGGCTGGGGAATCTTCCCCATCGCGAGCCCGAAAAGCAGGCAGAACAGCAGAACCTGGATGGTCTGTCCCGAGGCCAGCGCATTGAAGACGTTGTTCGGCACCAGGTCGAGCAGGATCGAATGCCCGCCGCTGGGATCCCCATTGGAGGGCGGCGGCTGGAACGGGAAGGCGAGATCGGTGGACACGCTGCCTTGCGAATTGATGAACTCGCCAAGCTCGATGCGCGACTGGGGATTCTCGATCTGGCCCGGCTGCAGGATCAGCGACAAGGTGCCGCTCACCAGCACGGCCAGGAACGACACGACCAGCACGGCCATACCCACCTTACCGAGGTAGCGGACCGATTTCGGGTCCTGGACCATCGCCGTGATGGAGAAGATGACCGATGAGACCAAATAGGGCAGGACGACCATCTTTAGGAAATTCAGGTAGAGTTGTGCGACAGGGCTGATCGCATGGGCAAAGTCTGGATAGTAGAGGCCGCACAGGATTCCTGCAGCAATCATCGCAATCGTCGTCACCGGCGATCGCAAGATACGCCTTGCCGCGAGACGCCAATCGAAAGGCAGGGGTCCGGCTACGTCGGAGATGGCCATTGTCAGGCTTTGCTCCCCAGGCGATAGCGGGCGATGATCTCGTCCGTGTTGAGAATCTGCTGACCCCGCGCGAGGTCGAGATACAGATCGACAAAGGCCGCGAGATGCGGATTGTCCGGCCGCACGCCGACTGCGATCGTATCGACCTTGTCGGTCAGCGTGATGGAGCGCGCTACGACTGTCATCGACGGATCGTCGACCATCAGCTTCTTGATCTCGAAATCATCGCGATAGGCCATGTCGATCGTCCCGTTTCGGATCGCATCGATGATCAGGTCCCAGCTTGCCAAGCGATGGATTTGCGCATGTGGGAAAGTCGTGGCCGCATAAGTGGCGAAGGAAGAGCCCTCGATCACGCCGAGATCACCTGAGAAATCACGGACAATCTGTTCTGGCGGCTTGCCTTGCGCGATACGCGCCAGGTTGAGGCGGTTGGCGATCAGCCCTTGCCGCAGCATGGCGTAGGGGCGGGAATAGATGATCGACCGGCCGCGCTGAAGCGTCCTGCTGAGCTTGCCAATCGCCATGTCGGCCTGTCCGGAACTGACCTGTCTGACGATATCGTCGAACGTTGCGGCGGATCGGTCGAACACCGGCTCGACCCCAAGCGCCGCGGCGATGCCGTGGGCCAGTTCCATGTCTATGCCATTGTCCCCCGATCCGTCGGCCGGGAAGAACGGATTGGAAGCGAAGGCCGGCATTGCGATGCGCAAGGCATCGCCGCTCGCGATCGGCGTTGGGGCGTTCTCCGCCTGCTGTCCTGGAGTGTTGGCCGCCCGGGCTTGCGAGATCAGCAACCCGCCGCTCCCGGCCGCAAGCAGTGTACGACGTGTAACCGGCATACGCGTTCTCAATTAGACCGGGAAAGCCAGCAAGATGCACAACCGACGTTAAACAAACGTATATATTACACTGCGCTTTTTTATGTATTGGATAAGCAGCTCAGCGCCACAAAATATTAGTATCACCTAATGTAAAAGGAATGGCGGAAGGATCGCGTTACTTCCCGCCAGGCGATTAGTTGGCCCCTAGGCGATCAGCTGCACTGTCAAAACGTCTCTGCCCAGGGCCGCAGCTCAAGCTCCGAGCTCCAGGCGCTGCGATGCTGGGGATGGGTTGTAAGATAGGCCTCGGCGATGGCGTCCGGCGATAGACGGCGGTCCGGCCGGCCGGGATCGGCCACCTGTCCGGCCGGCTCGATCTGGCCGTCGATGATGAAGTGGGCGACGTGGATGTTCTGCGGAGCGAGCTCGCGGGCCATGGACTGCGCCAGGCCGCGCAGGCCGAATTTCGGCATGGCGAAGCCGGCTGAGCCGGGAAATCCCTTCACACTGGCGGTGGCGCCGGTGAACAGGATCGATCCGGAACCCCGCCCAAGCAGCCGGCGCGCCGCCTGCTGGCCGACCAGGAAGCCGCCATAGGCGCCGACCAGCAATGCCTGTTTGACCGCTTCGGCATCGAGCTCGGCGATCGGTCCGCGGGTGCGCGCGCTGGCGTTGAACACTGCAAGCGCCAGCGGGCCGGCCTTGTCTGCAGTGTCGAACAGGCTGGCGACGGACGCGACGTCGGCAACATCCGTCTCGACGGCCAGCGCACCGGTTTCGTCGGTCAGAGCGCTGAGCTTCTCGAAATTGCGGGCGGCCAGAATCACGCGAAAGCCTTCCTGGGTGAGAAGGCGCGCAAGCGAGGCGCTCAGACCAGCGCCGGCGCCTGCAATGACGGCCACATCGGATGCCATGATTTTTCACTCCTTGCGGATTTCGGCGGAAGCGTTCGCCAGATCAGGCAAGGTCGCGCCTTCGGGGCTGACAGGCAAGAGGTGGCATCTCGGCGGTTGTTGAGCCAGACGGCTGCAGAACCAACGTTGCGCGGTCCAGCATCGCCTGTGGCGCTACGAAGGCCGCTCGGCCTTCAGCACCGAGACCGCCGCTTCGACAGTGGCAAGGCTTGGACCTTGCCCGCCAACCGGATTCATCCGACCGATATTTTGACGGTAGAATCGTCAGGCTTCGCAAAGCTATCGGCGATCTCATCGATGGGGACTGGAGCATGGTCCCGAAAAGTGGGAAACGGTTTTCGGAAAAGATCATGCTCAACGAGGAAACGACTATGGAACCAATCTGGGCCGTCGGCCTGATGACCGGCACGGTGCTGGACGGCAACATCGACGTCGCGCTGATCAAGACCGATGGCGAACGCATCGAGGATTTCGGCACCTACCGGCTGATGCCCTATCCCGCGTCGATCCGCTCGCTGCTGGAAGAGACGCTGACGGAGGCGCGGGGGTGGAGTTTCGTTGGGCCGGAGCCGGCGATCTTCCGCACCGCGGAGGATGCCCTGACACGCGCGCAATCGGCGGCCGTCAAGGAGTTGGTCGAAGGCTATGGCATGACGATGGCCGATATCGGCATCGTCGGTTTTCACGGCCAGACCGTTCTGCATCGTGCGCCGCAGGTTGGACGGCTGGGCCAGACCCGGCAGCTCGGCGACGGTGAGCTGATGCATGCCATACTGGGCACCAAGGTCGCATACGATTTCCGCTCGGCCGACATGCGCGCCGGGGGGCAAGGCGCGCCGCTGGCCGCGGTCTATCACACCGCGCTGATGCGCAGCGCCGGTGCCAATGGCGAGGTCGCCGTACTCAATCTCGGCGGCGTCGCCAACATCACCTGGTGGGACGGCGCTGACAATGTCGTCGCCTTCGACACCGGCCCCGCCAACGCGCCGCTCAACGATTTCATCAAGTCGAAGGGGCTCGGCGAGATGGACCGCGACGGCGCGCTTGGCTGGGCGGGAACGGTCGACGAGGCCCGGCTCGCCAAGCTGCTGCAGCACCCTTATCTGAGCAAAGCCTACCCGAAATCGCTGGACCGTTTCGACTTCGGTGCCGCGATGGCGGACGGCCTGAATGCAGAGGATGGTGCGGCCTTGCTCACCGCGTTCACCGCCGGCGCCGTCGGCAAGGCACTCGACCTCTTGCCGCACCGGCCGAAGAAACTGGTGGTCAGCGGCGGAGGTCGCCATAATCCGACCATGATGGCGATGCTGGCCAGCCGCGCCGGCGTCGAGGTGGTGCAGGCCGAGAGCCTGGGCTGGAGCGGCGACGCGGTGGAGGCGGAATGCTTTGCCTTCCTCGCGGTTCGCGTGCTGCGCGGCCTGCCGATCAG
>NZ_RZRR01001311.1:0-1053 GCF_003998555.1 Mesorhizobium sp. M7A.F.Ca.CA.002.09.1.1
CATGGAGATGTTCGAACCAAACGAATGTGCCGACTCTTGAAGAAGGGATTTCATATCCCTGGGCCGGTTGGGCGGCCGCATTTTCGCACCATGGGCGCCTGCGGCCTGAGTCTCTAGCGGCAGAAACGGCTGGCGTTGATGCCAGAAGCAGGAGCGATGCGACCTTTCGGCGCCGCCTATTGCACCTCGTAGCCGACTTCCTCGCTGGCGTGGCAGAGCGCCTTCCAGAACGAGCGTGCAAACGAGCGGAAGACATAGATGTCGAACTGGTCGGCGCCGGTGCGCTGGATCTGGGCGAAGACGTCGTGATGAGCGGTCGAGCGGCCGGCGCCATTGGGAAAGGCCGGCAGCGAAAAGTCGATGGCGAAGAATTTCGCCAGCACCCATTCGGCCTTCGGCCCGGCAATGCGGATGGCGGTGCGGCCGTGCGAGAGATCGGTCACCGTGCCGATGGCCGAGGTCACCACCTTGGCAAAGGCAGCGGCCAGCCCTTCGGCCTCGTCGGCAACGGTGAACTTTCCCGGCGCGAAGCCGAACACTGACTTGACCCCGTCGCTCACTCCGCCGCCGGCGCCATCGGGAAGCGCCAGCCCGGTGACGGTGCGGATGGCTGCGATCAGCCTCTTCTCCTCGCCGGGCCAGGCGGCGAGTTGCACGATCGAGCCCGGCCTCGTCTCGGTCAGGATGATCTCGACGCCATGCTCGAAATTGCCGTGCGAGCCGACGTGAAATTCCGGCTCAAGCGGGGATTGGTGCTCAACCATGCATGCGGCTCCCGTCCGGATCGAAGAAGTGGTTGGAGACGATCTCGACCGGTCCGAACCGGTTGCGCAAGGGATCGGAGACGTGGGCGCGCGTGCCGTGCCGTGCCTTGCCGCCCTCGACCAGCGCCAGCGCGATATGTCTGCCGAGCGCCGGCGAATAGCAGCAGGCGGTGATATGGCCGATGGAGTCGTGCGGATTGGCTTCGTCAACCTCCTCGACGATGTGGGCGCCACCGTTGAGCGGCCGGTTATCGAGAGCGATCAGGCCGACCAGTTCGAGGCGGTCCGA
>NZ_RZRR01001312.1:0-1049 GCF_003998555.1 Mesorhizobium sp. M7A.F.Ca.CA.002.09.1.1
TGTCGATGGATTCGATCATTCTCGACATTTCCGCCCTGCCGGCCGGCAGGCTGCGCGAGGGTGATCTGGTCGAACTGCTCGGTCCCTCGCAAAGCGTCGATGACGCCGCCGGCCATGCCGGCACCATCGGCTACGAGATCCTGACCAGCCTCGGTCCGCGCTTCCATCGGCGCTATGTCGGCGGTTGAGCGGTTTGGCCGCGCTTGACAAGCGGACGCCTGTCGGCAAGGCTCCATGCATGAGCAACCCAGCTTATATCAGAACCTTGTTCAGGGTCTGCCCGATCGCGGGATCGTAGCCCCGGCGCGGTCGCCTTTTGGCGTCCGTCCGAACCGGGGCATTTCTACCTGACATTATCATTCCCGAGCCAGACAGCTTCGCGGCTGCCGGTTTTTCATCAAGCCACCGTTTGCGCGGCGGCAGGCGCGCGTCTGTTCGATGCGCCAAGTCATGAGGTTTGCCATGCAACATGCAACAGGATTGCGTCCACCGAGCCGGCTTCTGGTCACCGATGCCGACCATCATAGGCTGACGGGCCTGGCGCGGGCGTCGCTCGACCGCGTGCCCGAGACGGCCGAAGAATTGCTTTCGGAGATGGACCGTGCCGTTGTCACGGCAGCGGCTTCCATGCCGGCCAATGTCGTGCGGATGGGCTCGGCGGTAACAATCCGCAACGATGGCGGCAACATCCAGCGCGTCACGCTGGTCTATCCCGGCGAAGCAGACATCAGTGAAAACAGGATCTCGGTGCTGACGCCGATGGGGACGGCGCTCATCGGCGCGACCGCTGGGCAGACGGTGTGCTGGAGCAGCCGTGGCGGCCGGGAACTGTCGGCGACCATCGAAGTGGTCGATACGCCGGCCTGCGGGCGGGAGGGGGCCTGATCATGGAGACGGTGATGACAGGCGCGAATTTCCAGCTGACGACAAAGGACTTCGCCGTCCTCGAAATCATGTTGGAGCGTCGGCGGGCTTTCGCGGATCCGATTGTTCCAATGCTTGAAGACAAGCTTTCCAAGGCCGAGGTCGTCGCGATGGATTCGGTAGGA
>NZ_RZRR01001313.1:0-1047 GCF_003998555.1 Mesorhizobium sp. M7A.F.Ca.CA.002.09.1.1
TTCCTATGCCTCGCCGCCTTATTCGGGTGCGCTGGCGCTGAAGCTTGCCGTCGAGGCGATCGAAGGCAAGGACGTGCCGAAGACCACCATCCTGCCGCTGCCGGTCGTTACCAATGAGACGATCAAGCTGTGCGACGAAGGCACATGGGCGGAGATGAAGGCCGGCTGCAACGCCTTCAAGCCGTCGCTGGTCTCCAATCCGGGCTGGTTTGCCTCGATCTTCTCGGACCAGACACCCGAGGTCGGCCTTAATGCTGCCCTCGTCGGACAACCGGAGAACTAAGCCTCCCAAGGCCCGTGTGACGATGCACGGACAACTGTCCGTGCGTCGTCAATCCATGCCAAGCCGGCGATCGAGGACAATGACAGAACACTCCGAGCTCCCCGCCGTCGAGATCGACGGCATCAGCAAGGCGTTCGGCCCGACCGTCGCGCTGGACGGCGTGTCGTTTGCGATCGCGCCCGGCAGCGTCCATGCCCTGCTCGGTGAAAACGGAGCCGGCAAGTCGACACTGGTGAAGCTGCTGTCCGGGCTGGTCCGGCCGAGCCAAGGCCATGTCCGTGTCTTCGGCAAGGAGATCGCTTACGGCGCACCGCGCGCAGCACATGCGCTCGGCATGCAGACAGCATTCCAGGAGATGACCCTGGTGCGCGATCTCTCCGTGCTCGACAACATGCTGCTGCCTTACGCCCCCGTCGGCATCTCCGGCCTGATCCGCCGCGGTGCCGCCCGCAAGGCCGTCCGCCGCCATATCGAAGATCTCGGTTTTTCCGTCGATCTCGATGCCGAGGTGAGCGAGCTCGAGCTTTCGGTGCGCCAGAAGATCGAGATCGCGCGCGCCGTCTACCGCAAGCCGCGCATCCTTTTGCTCGACGAACCGACCTCGACGCTCGCCGGACGCGACGTCGACTGGCTGGGCGACATCATCGCCAGGCTGAAGACGGCGGGTACCACCATCGTCTTCATCACCCACCGCATGCGCGAGGTCCGCGCTTTTTGCGACACGCTGACGATCCTGAGAAACGGCCGCCACATCGTCACCGCGC
>NZ_RZRR01001314.1:0-1044 GCF_003998555.1 Mesorhizobium sp. M7A.F.Ca.CA.002.09.1.1
GGGTGGCGCTTCGCCTGGCGTCATCGACGGGCGTTTCGGTTCGAATGTCGACAAGGCGCTCGCCGCCTACAACCAGATCACCGGCGCCAATCTGCGATCGACCGACGCGGTCGCCATCCAGGCGGCACTTGCGCAATCCGGCGGCGATGCCTTCGCCAATTACACGATCACAGCGGAGGACGCGGCCGGTCCTTATGTCGCGTCGATCCCGGAAGACTACAGCCAGAAGGCGCAACTCGACCGCATGGGTTATACGTCGGTGACCGAGGCGCTCGCGGAGCGCTTTCACATGGACGAGAATTATCTCAAGGCGCTCAACCCGGAGGTCGATTTCAATCGTCCCGGCACGATCATCAAGGTCGCCAATTTCGGCAGGCTGGTTTCGACGCCGGTGGCGCGTATCGTCGCCGACAAGGACAAGAAAGAGGTTTTCGCCTATGACGCCGGCGGCAAACTGGTCGCGGCCTATCCCGCAACCATCGGCTCGTCGGATACGCCGTCACCGTCCGGCATACACACGGTGTCGCGCGTGGCGCTCGATCCGAACTACACCTACAATCCCAGCATCAATTTCAAGCAGGGTCAAAACGACAAGGTCCTGACCATTCCGCCGGGCCCGAACGGTCCCGTCGGTTCGGTCTGGATCGCCCTGGATAAGCCGACCTACGGCATCCACGGCACGCCCGATCCGTCGAAGATCGGCAAGACCGAGAGCCATGGCTGCGTACGCCTGACCAACTGGGATGCGCGGGAGCTGGCCAAATTGGTTTCGCCGGGCGTGACGGTGGAGTTTGTCGGCGGGCCCTCAGCCGATAACCTTGCGCAGCAGTGAACCGCGAAGCGCGGCGGCATAGACCAACTGCACGACCAGGATGAAGCCGACGCCGAGCAAGGGACTGACAAGCGAGAGTGCGGCGCCGACCGCCCACAGGATCTGTGCCTTGATGATGCGCAGATAGACCGTGCGTTTGGTTTCCGCATCGACATCCTCTGCTACGAAGCCGCTTTTCTCCGCATAACGCCAGCTCGCGAACAGCGTGACGC
>NZ_RZRR01001315.1:0-1042 GCF_003998555.1 Mesorhizobium sp. M7A.F.Ca.CA.002.09.1.1
TGCTGACGACGCTGCTGGTCGGCATCAGCCGCGTCTATCTCGGCGTCCACTGGCCGTCGGATGTGCTGGCCGGCTGGTGCGCCGGCTTCGTCTGGGCGATGCTGTGCTGGCTCGCTGCCCGGACGTGGCAGCGATGGCGTGGGCAGCACCCGGACGGCGAGACTGGAGACTAGATCAGCCGGTTGATCAGCCCGTGCCCGCAGCCGGCCAACAGGAAAACCGCCGACAGCAAGGCTGCCGATGTCATGAAAGTCTTGAAGATATTCAACCGCGTTACTCCCTGCCCAGATGGAAGACCTTAGCGCGCAATCCCGGGAAAGTATCTAAAAAATGGCCAGTCAGGCGCCGCTACTTACGTCTCAAACATTCATCCTAATGCTTGAAACATCAGAATGATGATATTATACCTTACTCCTGCAGACTCAGACGGGGATTCCGGCCGATGATCACTGCCGCGCAGATGCGCGCCGCAAGGGCGCTGGCCGGCATCGATCAGAAGACGCTCGCCGAGCGCGCCGGCGTTTCGCTTCCGACTATCCAGCGCATGGAGGCGAGCGATGGCGTGGTCAGGGGCGTGGTCGACACGCTGATGAAGGTCATCCAGGCCCTCGACGAGGCCGGGGTGGAGCTGATCGGCGAGAATCAGGCCAGCGAGCGCGGCGGCCGGGGCGTGCGCCTCAAGTCTGCCGTGCCGCCGGATCCCAAGGCTGAGCCGGCATAAAGTCGCGACGGCGACCGCCGACAGCCCTGCCGACGATCCCGCCGCCTTTCAGGGTGCGAAAGGCAGTCCATGGATCAGACGCAGCGGGCAGGGCATGAACCGGCCCCCAGATCGGCCCAAAGGTCGGCCCACCAGTCGGCAAAGCCGACATTTCCCGAATTGTTCACGCCAAAGCTCGTGACGGTCTGGCGCGAGGGCTACACCTTCGCCGACGCCAAGGCGGACGCCATTGCCGGGCTGACGGTGGCCATTGTCGCGCTGCCCTTGTCGATGGCCATCGCGATCGCCTCGGGAGTCACGCCCGAGCGCGGCCTCTACACC
>NZ_RZRR01001316.1:0-1038 GCF_003998555.1 Mesorhizobium sp. M7A.F.Ca.CA.002.09.1.1
GTCGTTGAGTCTTTGCGGCAACGGTCGCGGACCGTTTTTCGCCTCGTTGAAGTTCATGCATCACATGAACTTCAACGAGGCGCTAGGTGTGTCGAGATTCAGGTCAGGCCGAGTCGAAAACGATGGCTTTCGAGAACCGGAGCGGAGCATCACCTGAATATCAGCGCACCTTAAAGGAGCTGCCCGAGAAACTCCTGAACGGCATGCCCTGGCCGGAAATTGCCGATGCGCTTGATTTCCCATTGCAGCCGGATACCGGAATTCTCCAGCACCCGCGTGCGCACCGTCTCGCCGAGATATTCAAGGTCGTAGCCGGTCGCGGTTCCGGTGTTGATCATGAAGTTGCAATGCATCGGCGACATCTGCGCGCCGCCGATCATCAGGCCGCGGCAGCCCGCTTTGTCGATCTCCTTCCAGGCCGATGTGCCGTCGGGATTCTTGAAGGTCGAGCCGCCGGTCTTTTCGCGGATCGGCTGCACGGTCTCACGATGGTTCTGCACGGCCTCCATCGCAGCCTTGATGGTCGCCCTGTCCTCGGCAAAGCCTTCGAACACGGCGGAGGTGAAGATCAGCCCGGAGGGAGCCGCCGAATGGCGATAGGCGTATCCCATATCGGCATTGCTCAGCGTCTGCACATTGCCCTTGCGATCGAGTGCTCGCACTTCGATGACGCGCTCGCGCGTCTCGACGCCATTGGCGCCGGCATTCATTCGCAGCGCACCGCCGATTGCACCCGGAATGCCGTGGTAGAAATGAAAGCCGCCAATGCCGGCCTCGAGCGCCACCGCTGCGACGCGCTTGTCGGGGGTCGCAGCTCCCGCCTTGATCCTGATTGGCGAAATCACCTCGGCATCGCCGAAGCCCTTGGCCGAAAGCCGAATGACAAAGCCCTCGATGCCGCCATCGCGGACCAGAAGGTTGGAGCCGACGCCGACGACCGTCAGCGGTATCTCTTCGGGAACGGCTTTCAGGAACGCGGCAAGGTCCTCCTCATCGGCCGGCTGGAACAACGCTTCAGCCAGCCCCCCGGCACGGAAC
>NZ_RZRR01001317.1:0-1037 GCF_003998555.1 Mesorhizobium sp. M7A.F.Ca.CA.002.09.1.1
CTAGGTGTGAGCTTTCGAGAGGTTGTCCATTCGGACCGGACCGAGGAGACTGGAGTTACCACGCTTCAGCATCCATCGGAGGGTCCGAATGAACATCCACAAGAATGCCCGTCTCACACCGCTGCGTCGAGAGGAGATGGCGTTATCGGTGATAGAAGGCGCTTTTTCCAAAGCCCATGCGGCGCGCGTCTATGGCGTGTCGGCCAAGATCGTGGCGCGCTGGGTCGAGCGCTATAAGACCAAAGGGCGGGCCGGCATGGTCGACCGCTCGTCGCGGCCCACCGTCATGCCGAGCCTGACCGAACAGTCCGTGGCCGAGCGCATCGCAGCCTTGCGTCGCCAGCGGCTGACCGGCAAGCACATCGCCCATGAGGTCGGCGTCTCGCCCGCCACCGTCAGCCGGGTTCTCAAGCGTGCCGGGCTGTCGCGGCTCAGGGATATCGAGCCGGCCGAACCGGTCCGGCGCTACGAGCGGGAGCATCCCGGCGAGATGATCCATATCGACATCAAGAAGCTCGGCCGCTTCAGCCAAGTCGGCCATCGTATCACCGGCGATCCGCAAAAGGGCAAGTCGCGCGGCGCCGGCTGGGAGTTCGTCCATGTCTGCATCGACGACGCGTCCCGCATCGCCTTCTCGCAAATCCTGCCCGACGAGAAAAAGGAGTGCGCCATCGCCTTCCTCAAGGCCGCGGTCGCCTATTACGCCAGCCTCGGCGTCACGATAGCCCGCGTCATGACCGACAACGGCTCCTGCTACAGATCAAAGGCCTTCGCCAAGGCCTGCCGCGATCTCGGCCTCAAGCACGTCACGACAAGACCCTATACGCCCAAGACCAATGGCAAGGCCGAGCGCTTCATCCAGACAGCACTGCGCGAATGGGCCTACGCCATTGCCTATCCGACATCCGATCATCGTGCCGCCGAACTGCCTGTCTGGCTGCACAGATACAATTGGCATCGTCCACATGGCAGCCTAAAGTCAAAAACGCCTATCAGTCGCCTCGCCCTGATCGAGGACAACCTGTTGAAGCTCCACA
>NZ_RZRR01001318.1:0-1037 GCF_003998555.1 Mesorhizobium sp. M7A.F.Ca.CA.002.09.1.1
CCAGAACTGCCAATTCCGGGGTAACCCCCAAGAGAAGGACATCGGCATTTCCGAGATCAAGTTCGCGATCGAATATAGCGACGGTTTCCGCTGTCGGCCGTAGCGGCGCTTCCAGAAGTTTCCAATGGCGGTGGTAATCGTCCCAATGATTTGTCATGCAATTCCATTGGCCCCCTGCACGCCTGGATTTTGGATATCACCGGGGCTTAATAGAGGTCGTTGGACAAGCCAAGACATTTCAAGGCATCTACAGACAGTCCAGGAGGTGGATAGTGGCGCGTATCGCCGTGATAACGCATGAGCATGACAGGTTCCTGGGCAGGCGCGATATTCTGCTGCGCAGGAGCAGCCCATACATGCTGTTCGACATTCTTGCGGAATTGAAAAGGCGCGGCCATTCGGTTCGGGTTCAGCAAGGCCTGTCGAAGCCGGTCAGCGCCGATATGGCGGTATTGCATGTCGATGCCACGGTGACGCCAACGGACTATGTCGACTATGCCCGGTGTTTTGCATTCTGCCTCAACATCGGCGCCGCCGACATATCCAAACGGCGGATCAGTGGTGCATTGATCGACAAAACCGACAGCTGGCAAGGTCAGGTGATCGTCAAAAGCAATCTCAACAATCGGGGAATCCCGGAGACGCTCCTCAACCGGCGATCCGAGCGCGCGGGCAAACAGCCGCCGTTTCCGCATTTGCCAATCTTGCACCCCTATGAGATCCACGGATCTCTCGGCGACGTTCCAGACGGCGTCTTTGATTGCGACGATCTCGTCGTGGAAAAGTTCATTCCGGAGAGAGAACCCGACGGTTTTGCTGTTCGTTTCTGGGTGTTTTGCGGAGAGCGAGAGCGCTGCACCCGCTACGTCTCCCCGAACGGCCTGGTCAAGGCATCGGAGACGATCCGGCGCGAGCCCGTCCCGGTGCCCGACGAACTGCGTGAGCGCCGGCGTGAACTCGGCTTCGACTATGGAAAATTCGATTTCGTCATGCATGAGGGCAGGGCCATCCTCCTCGATGCGAACAAGACTCCCGGC
>NZ_RZRR01001319.1:0-1037 GCF_003998555.1 Mesorhizobium sp. M7A.F.Ca.CA.002.09.1.1
TTGCCGGGCTCACCTGGGGCGCGGAAGACCTGTCGGCGGCGCTCGGCGCGCGCAGCGCCCGCGACGAGCATGGCCGCTACACGGACGTGTTCCGTCATGCTCGCACCATGACCATACTCGCCGCCGGTGCGGCGGAGGTCGCGGCGATCGACACCGTCTTCCCAAATTTTCGCGACATGGCGGCCTTCGCCGCGGAGTGCGCCGAGGCCGAACGCGATGGCTTCACCGGCAAGATGGCGATCCACCCCGATCAGGTGCCGGTCATCAACGCAGCCTTCACGCCGTCGGCCGAGGCGGTGAGACAATCGGCGGCAATCGTTGCTGCGTTCGCGGCAGCGGGAAGCCCCGGCGTCGTCGCTATCGACGGCAAGATGTTCGACCGCCCGCACCTGCGGCTGGCCGAGCGGCTTCTGGCGCGGGCGAAGGCGGCAGGTGTTTCCGCCTGAGCGCCTGCTACCAAACCAATGGAATCAGGCGGTAACGGACCCGGGCCACATAGTCGTCATAGCCGCGCAGACCGGCGCGAAGCGTTTTCTCTTCGATGAAGGTGCGGATGGCCAAGAGAACGACGAGCACGAGCACCGACGCCAGCCCCCACCAGGAACCAAGCAGAAGTGCCGTGCCGGCGAAGAAGAGGATGGCGCCGGCATACATAGGATGGCGGACGTAGCTGTAAGGCCCGGTGGAGATCACACGTTGTCCGCGTTCGTCCTGGATCTTGACCACGGGCGCCGCAAAACTGTTCTCCAGCATCGTCAGATAGCAGATCCAGATTCCGAGCAGCAGGACCAGTGCGCCGACCACCTGCACCCAGACGGGAACCGCCGACCAGCCGAAACGCACGTCGAATCCCATGAATATCTGAGAACCAAAGATGGCGAGCAGAAGTATGGACAGCAGCACCTTGTCGGCCGCGTCCTGATTCTTCTGGATGGGAGAGCTCAGCCGCTCATTCATCAGACCGGGATCGCGCCTCGCCAGCGCCACGCCCAAGGTGAGACTGAGGCCCACCATCCCCACCAGATATACCCAGGCCC
>NZ_RZRR01001320.1:0-1033 GCF_003998555.1 Mesorhizobium sp. M7A.F.Ca.CA.002.09.1.1
GAAATACAGCGTCTGCCATTTCAGCCGGTCGACGCTGCCGTCCGCCTTGGCGACCGAGCCGTCGAACTTCTTGTGCAGCACGGCGCGGTCGCCGTCGACGTCGATGTCTCGCATGTTGGTGACGCGAAACAGCGCCTCGCGCAGCGGCTCGGCGAATTTGGTCGCCGCCGTCTCTTTGGCCTGGCGCAGCCATTCGTCGCGATAGACTTCGAGCCTTGGAAACTGCAGCCGCCAGGCGTCGGCGTTGTGCAGGAAATGCGCATGCATGCCGAAGAAACTCTCGGCGACGAAATCGTCCTCGACCATGGCCCAGTCCTGGCCGATGAAGGCGTCGATGTCGCGCCGCACCAGCATTTCCCAGAGCGCGTGGCGATCGGCATCGCCTGATGGAAACGGGTTCTTGTCGTAGGTCATTGCTGCTGTCTCCGCTCTGGCAAATCCGTCTATGCGGTGCGGCTTCCAAGCCGCCCGTCAGCGCGTACGATGCAAGGGCTCTTGTAATAAAGCAACGCAGATTTCCAAGAATGTTGCTTTCCAACAAGGCCCCTATGAGGATCGGCCGGATCGGCGTAAATGTCGATCGAAGCGGGCGCTGCAATGGCACCCCGTCCTGTCATCAGAGGAGGCTTGTCCCTTGCCGAAACAGTGTTTTGGAACGTCGCATGTGCCGTTGTCGCCCGCCGTGCGGGCAGGCGATCTCGTCTATGTCTCGGGCCAGGTTCCCGTCGGCAGCGACGGCATCGTGGTCAAGGGCGGCATATCGGAACAGACCGAGCAGGTGCTCGCCAACGTCAAGGCCGCGCTGGCGCTGGCCGGCTGCACCATGGACGATGTGGTGAAGACCACCGTGTGGCTGGAAGACGCGCGCGATTTCGGCGCCTTCAACGCGGTCTATGCCAGGCACTTTCCGAAGAACCCGCCGGCCCGCACCACGGTCGAATCGCGGCTGATGATCGATATCAAGATCGAGGTCGAGGCGGTCGCCTATCGGCCTCTGTAAGCAAAGCAACGAGCGGAGGTTACTCCATGCAAT
>NZ_RZRR01000131.1:0-8787 GCF_003998555.1 Mesorhizobium sp. M7A.F.Ca.CA.002.09.1.1
CCTTTTCCATAGGCGCGGGCGCTCTGGCTTTGGCTGCGGCCGGATTTTCGCCGGCACGCGCGCAGCAGGCGTTTTTCCGCATCGGCACGGGCGGAACGTCCGGTACCTACTATCCGGTGGGCGGCCTGATCGCCAACGCCATCTCGGCAACCGGGGCGGCCGGCGTCGAAGGCTTGGTCGCCACCGCCACGTCCTCCAACGGTTCGGTGGCCAACATCAGCGCCATCCAGTCGGGCGCGTCCGAATCGGGCTTCACGCAATCCGACGTCGCCTACTGGGCGCATTCGGGCACCGGCCTCTATGAGGGCAAGCCCAAGGTTGACGACCTGCGCCTCATCGCGACGCTTTATCCCGAGACGATCCATTTGGTCGCGCGTGCCGACGCCGGCATTAAGTCGGTGGCGGATCTCAAGGGCAAACGCGTCTCTCTTGACGAGCCGGGCTCCGGCACCATCGTCGATGCGCGACTTGTGCTTGGCGCTTACGGTCTGGCTGAAAAGGACGTGCAGCCCGAATATCTCAAGCCTGGCCCGGCCGGAGAGCGGCTGCAGGATGGCGCCATGGACGCTTATTTCTTCGTCGGTGGTTATCCGACCGGCGCAATCGTTGAGCTTGCCACCACCAACAACATCACGCTGGTGCCGATCACCGGCCCCGAGGCCGACAAGCTGCTGTCCGAGCAGAAGTTCTTCTCCACCGATACCGTGCCGGAAGGCACCTACAAAAATGTCGGCGAAACCAAGACCATTTCCGTCGCCGCTCAATGGGTGACCAGCGCCAAGCAGACCGACGACCTCGTCTACAAGATCGTCAAGTCGCTTTACAGCGACGAAACCCAAAAGGCCCTGCAGGCAGGCCACGCCAAGGGCAAGCTGATCACGCTCCAGAACGCGGTTACCAGCGCTGGCATTCCGTTTCATCCCGGCGCAGAGAAATTCTACAAGGAAGTCGGCACCCTGAAATAAGAGGCATTTGGACCGGCTGACAACAACGAGGCGGAAGGGATGCTTTCCGCCTCTTTTGTCTGGAAATTCAGGACACGGAACCGGCCATGAGCGATGACGACAAGATCAAGCTTTCCGCAATGGAGTTCGATGAGGAGAGCGCTCGCGAACTGGAGGAGAAATTCGACTCCGAAATCCGCTTCCGGCCACTGACCCGTGTCGCGGGCTGGCTGGTCGGCTTCCTCCTGGTGGCGCTGTCACTGTTTCACTACTACACCGCCGGTTTCGGCCTGCTGCAGGAAATGCTGCACCGGGGCATCCACCTGTCGATGGTGCTGGCGCTGATCTTCCTCGTCTTCCCGCTGGTGAAGAAAAGCTACGACCAGCCCGCGCGGTCCAGCCTCCTGCGGCCGCTCGGCATACCCCTTTTCGACTGGCTGCTGGCGATCGCTGCGGTCGTCGTCGTCATGCACGTGCCTATGATCCCGCTCGACGACCTTGCCTTCCGCGTCGGCAATCCCACGGCGCTCGACGTGGTGTTCGGCCTTATCCTCATCCTGCTTCTGCTGGAGGCGACGCGCCGCTCCGTCGGCATCCCGCTGCCCATCATCGCCGTCGTCTTCATGGCCTACGCGCTGTTGGGGCGGTACATGCCGAGCATTCTGGTGCACCCCGGCGCGTCCGTCTCCCAGCTCATCGATCACCTTTATCTGACGACGCAGGGCATCTACGGCATCGCGCTCGGCGTCGTCGCCACCTACGTCTTCCACTTCGTGTTGTTCGGCGTCTTCGCCACCCGCATTGGCCTCGGCCAGCTCTTCCTCGACTGTGCGGCGTGGGTCGCCGGCCGCTACGCCGGGGGTCCCGCCAAGGTGTCGATCTTCGGCTCGGCGCTGTTCGGCATGATTTCCGGCTCGTCGGTCGCCAACACCGTTACCGTCGGCTCGCTGACCATCCCGGCGATGATCAAGCTCGGCTACAAGAAACATTTCGCCGCAGCGGTGGAAGCGGCGTCCTCGACCGGCGGTCAGGTGACGCCGCCGATCATGGGCGCAGCGGCCTTCCTGATGATCGAATTTCTCGAACTGCCCTACACGACCATCATCCTTGCCGCCATCGTGCCCGCCTTCATGCACTTCTTTGGCGTGTTCATGCAGGTGCATTTCGAGGCCAAGCGAACCGGCCTCAGGGGGCTCAGGCCGGACGAGATGCCCGATGTCGTCGAGGCGCTGAAGCGGGACTGGCCGACGATCATCCCGCTCGTCGTTCTTATCGGCGTGCTGCTCTCGGGCTACACGCCCTACATGGCCGCCTTCTGGGGCATCACCTTGTGTATTCTCGTCGGCTTGCTCAATCCGCGCCGGCGCATGTCGGTCGCCGACATCGTGACGTGTCTGCGCGACGGCGCCAAATATGCGCTCGCAGTCGGAGCCGCTGCCGCAACCGTCGGCATCGTCGTGGGCGTCGTCACCCTGACCGGAGTGGGCTTCAAGCTGTCCTACATCGTCACATCGACGGCCGGACACCTTTCCCTTCTCTTCGGCACCTTCATCCCCGAGGCGATCTTCTCGGCCCAGGGCCTGACCCTATTGTTCACCTTGATCATGACTGGCGTCGTCTGCATCCTGATGGGCTGCGGCATCCCGACGACCGCGAACTACATCATTATGGTGACGATCGCGGCGCCGGCGCTTGTCATGCTCGGCACCGAGCCGATCGTCGCTCACTTCTTCGTGTTCTATTACGGAGTGCTGGCGGACATCACGCCACCGGTGGCGCTGGCGGCGTACGCCGCCGCTGGCATGGCGGGGGCGGACCCGTTCAAGACCGGCAACACCGCCTTCCGGCTGGGGATGGGTAAGGCACTGGTTCCTTTCGTGTTCGTCTTCTCACCGTCCCTGCTGCTGGTGACGAAGGATTTCACCTGGCCGAACTTCTTCCTCGCCTTTTTCGGCTGCGTGCTGGGCATCACCTGCCTGGGCGCCGCGCTATCGCGCTATCTTCTGGTGCGCACACGCCCATGGGAAAACGTGCTGCTCGTGTTCGCCGCCCTGCTTCTGGTGGCACCCGAACTCTATTCCTCGCTACTCGGCGTGGCGCTTTTGGTCCCGGTCCTGCTGCGCCATTGGAACGCACGCCACACTGAAGAGGCGCAACCAGTCTGATCAGCGCCGCTCCAACGCAATCCTTCCCGGGGTTTTCGACGTCGCGCATATGCGGTGGGCGGACGGAAAGATGAGAGGGCCGACCATCGAGTCCATGACATTCCGCTGCGGGTTCTCGGCGCCGAGCGAGCTTCAGCCTAGTCGCGAAGATGTCCGCTCGTGAGAAGAGGCGATGAGCCGTGGCGATGACCGGCATGGGGCGCAAATCAGACCCTCCTCCCGGTCGAATCCAACAGCGGTTTTTGGCCTTCTTAGAATTACGGGAATTACGGTGACAGTGCACCTTTTACCCTGCCATGTGTCCGCCTATCCCCCCGCCAATCGCGGCAGCAGAAAAATCTCCGCCCCCTCCGGCAGCTTCTTCGACCACGTATCGCGATAGATCGTCCCGTCGATCGCAACGGCGATGCCCTTGTCGATCAAGGGCTCGAGGCCGGGATACTGTTCAGCCAGCTTCCTGAACAGCTCCCTTATGTCCTTGGCCTCGATCTCGACCTTGCTGTTGCCTCCGGCGGTCGCGGCGAGCGAGCCCCAGAGCGTTACTTCGACCATTCCCGTTCCGCCTCGATCGCGGCAAGGATGCGCGGCGGCGACATCGGGATGTGCGTCATGCGCACGCCCGCGGCATTCGACACCGCATTGGCGATCGCCGCCAGCGGCGGCACGATCGACGTCTCGCCGACGCCGCGCACCCCGTAAGGGTGGTTGGGGTTGGGGATTTCGAGGATCTGGGTGTCGATCATCGGCAGGTCCGAGCAGACCGGGATGCGGTAATCGAGGAAGCCGGCGTTCTGCAGCCGCCCGTCCTTGCCGTAGATATACTCCTCGTTGAGCGCCCAGCCGATGCCTTGCGCGGCACCACCCTGGTATTGGCCCTCGACATAGGTCGGGTGCACCGCCTTGCCGGCATCCTGCACGACCGTGTAGCGGATGACCCTGGCGGCGCCGGTATCGGGATCGACCTCGATATCGCAGATATGGGTGGCGAAGGAGACGCCGGCGCCATCGGCGACGAGCTCGCTGTGGCCGGCGATCGGCCCGCCGGTCTTGCCCGACTCGACCGCGATCTCCTTCAGCGACAGCTTGCCGAGATTGCCGTGCTTCTCGCCCTTGGCGATCGCGTGGCCCTTCTCCCAGACCACGTCGTCGACGGCAATGTCCCACATCTGCGCGGCGCGCTCGCGCAGGATCTTGATCGCATTGCGGGCGGCCGAGATCGTTGCCATGGAAGACGAGAAGGTGCCGCGGCTGCCGTCCGTCATGTCGTTGTAGCCGAGGCTGGACGTGTCGGCGACGATCGCCTTGACCTGGGAATAGTCGATGCCGAGTTCCTCCGCCGCCACCAGCGACAGCGACGCGCGCGAACCACCGACGTCGACCGTGCCGACGGCAAGCGAGACCGAGCCGTCCATGCCGATGTTGAGGTCGGTGCAGGTCTGGCCGCCGAAGTTGAACCAGAAGCCGCAAGCCATGCCGCGGCCCTGGTTCTTGCCCAGCGGCGCCTTCATGTGCGGATGGCTCTTCACCGCCTCGAGCGTCGGGCCGATGCCGATCGGGCCGTAGACCGGACCGTAGGAGGACCGTGTGCCTTCCTGCGCGGCGTTTTTGATCCGGAAGTCGACCGGGTCCATGCCGATCTTCTTGGCCAGCTCGTCGACGGCGCTTTCCACCGCGAAGGCTGCCATGGGTGCGGAAGGCGCGCGATAGGCCGCGGTCTTCGGCCGGTTGACCAGCACTTCGTAGCCGACCGTCTTGACGTTATCGAGCTTGTAGCAGGCGAACGCGGTCATGGCGCCGATCTCGGCCCAGGAGCCGGCATACGGGCCGCAGCTGTAGCGCAGCGTCGCTTCGGCGGCGGTGATGGTGCCGTCCTTGCGGGCGCCGATCTTGACGTCGATCGAGGTGGCGCTGGTCGGGCCCGAGGCGCGGAACACCTCGTCGCGGGTCATCACCAGCTTCACCGGCCGTCCTGCCTTGCGCGACAGCGCCAGCGCCACCGGCTCGGCCCAGACATGGGTCTTGCCGCCAAAACCGCCGCCGATCTCCGAGGAGGTGACGCGCAGTTTCGAGGCTTCCATGCCAAGCAGCTGGGCGCAGTGCTGGCGGTAGACGAAATGGCCCTGCGTGCACACCCAGAGGTCGGCGGTGCCGTCGGAGCTGAAATTCGCCACGCAGGCATGCGGCTCGATATAGCCCTGGTGCGTCTGCTCGGTCTTGAAGGAGCGCTCGACGATGAAGTCGGCGTGCCCGAAACCCTGATGGACATCGCCATGGCCAAACTGGCTGCGCTTGGTGACGTTGGAGGGTTTTACCGGCTTTTCCTCAAGGCCCTCGGTGAAGATGGCATCATTGATCAAGGGCGCCGTGTGCTTCGCCGCCTCGTCGACATCGGTGACGTGCGACAAAAGCTCGTACTCGATCTCGATGAGCTTCAGCGCCTGCCTGGCGGTGCGGGCGTCGATCGCGGCGACCGCGGCCACCGCGTGGCCGTCATAGAGCGCCTTCGTGCGCGCCATGCAATTGTCGAGGACGTCGTACATGGCGGCATCGCCATCGGTGAGGTCGGGCAGGTCGGCCGCGGTGATCACCGCCTTGACGCCGGCGAGCTTTTCCGCTTTCGACGTGTCGATCTTGACGATCCTGGCGTGGGCGTGCGGGCTTCTCAGAACGCGCCCGACCAGCTGGCCGGCCATGTTGAAGTCGGCGCCGTAGCGCGCGCGGCCCGTCACCTTGTCGATGCCGTCGGGACGGATCGGACGTGTGCCGACGGAGGCGAATTTACGTCCGGAAAAACGTGGATCGAAATTCATCTCAGGCTCCCTTCATCACGATGGCCGCATCCTGGACGGCGCGCACGATCTTGTCGTAACCGGTGCAGCGGCAGAGGTTCCCGGCAAGGCCGAAGCGGATTTCCTCCTCGGTCGGGTCGGGGTTCTTGGCCAGGAGGTCCTTGGCCGCGATCAGGAAGCCCGGAGTGCAGATGCCGCATTGCAATGCGGCGTGCTCGAGGAATTTCTGCTGCAGCGGGTGCAGCGTATCGCCATGCGCCATGCCCTCGATGGTCTCGACGCGACGGCCTTCAGCCTCGGCGCCGAGCACCAGGCATGAGCACACCAACCGGTCATCGAGGATGATCGAGCAGGCGCCGCAGTCGCCGGTGCCGCAGCCTTCCTTGGCGCCCGTCAGCCCCAGCCGATCGCGCAGGACGTCGAGCAGCGTCTCGTCGGGCTGGCACAGATACTCGACAGCATCGCCGTTGATTGTCGTTGAAACTGCAATTCCAGCCATCATTTGCCTCCTGCACGTGCATAGGCTGATGTGGCGGCCCGCTGGGCCAGCACACCCGCAACTTTTCGTCTGAATTCGATAGTGCCGCGCTTGTCGTCGATGGGACGACAGGCCCCCGCGCAGACCTTGGCGAGCCGCTCCAGCGTCGCCTCTTCCAGCCTGGAGCCGACGAGCACCTCCGCGGCCTCTTCGACCAGAAGCACCGTCGCCGCCACGGCGCCCAGCGCCACGCGGGCCGATTTGACGACACCGTGCTCGTCGAGCGTCAGGTTCACCCCGGCGCTGACCACCGCGATGTCCATCTCGGTGCGTGGAATGAAACGCAGATAGGCATCGCCAGACCGCGGCTCGCGCTTGTCGAGCAGGATCGCCTCGATGATCTCGCCTTTGGCCAGCGACGTCTTGCCCGGCGCGGTCGGCACGCTCTGCACGGGGATCGTGCGCCGGCCCGCCGGCCCGACGACCACTGCCCTGGCGCCGGCGGCAACCAGCGCCGGCACGCTGTCGGCGGCCGGCGATGCGTTGCAGAGATTGCCCACGATGGTGCAGCGGCCCTGCACCTGCTTGGAGCCGATCAGCTTGGCCGCCTCGACGACACCAGGCCATGCCTTCTTGAGGGCGGTGTTCTCTCCCAGGACGGCGCAAGGGACCGCGGCGCCGATGCTGAAGCCTTCAGCCGTTTCCCGGATCTCGCTCAAGCCATCGATCGCCTTGATGTCGACGATCAACTCTGGTTCGGCAAAGCCGCCCTTCATCCTGACCAGGAGGTCGCTGCCTCCGGCGAGGATGGCGGCCGTACCAGCCGACCCGGCCAACTGGCCAACGGCATCTTCTATTGAAAGCGGACGTATGTAGCGCATCGTCTCCCCTTGGTCATCGCGATTTCAGCGACCGTTATAAACAGTCTCCTCATAATGGCTATCCGGTTCGTCGTCTGCGGCGATTGGGCCAGGCGCCGCAATATCCAGTCCAACAGGCCGAAAGTGGCGCACTGAATGGCAGCAACCGGCTTTGGAATGATTTTCGTGAAACTTCGGTCTGGATCAAGTGCGCTCATTCGGTTTTGTCCGCTTTTGGACCGGAACGGCGTTTAAGCCGGCAGAGCCGCTGCTTGGCTGCCCCACTGAAGCCCCCTGTGTTCGGCGGCCGTCCGAAACGCCTGCGGCGGCTGGCCAAGGGTACGCAGGAAGGCACGCCGCATGCGTCCGGGATCGCCAAAACCGGCGGCTTCGGCGATGCGCTCAAGCGGGAGATGGCTGGTCTCGATCGCCGTGCGGGCCGTATCGAGGCGCATGCGCTCTACCGCCTTTGCCGGCGTGACGCCGGTCTCGGACGTGAAGGCGCGGGCGAAGTTGCGGGGACTCATGGCCGCGTGATCGGCCAGGCATTCGACGGTCAGCGGTTCGGCCAGGTTTGCCCGCACCCACTCGATCAGCGCGGCGAAGCGGCCGGTTCGCCCGCCCAGTTCGACGAAGGCCGAGAATTGCGACTGGCCGCCCGGCCGGCGCTGGTGCATGACTATCTGCTGTGCGGTGCGGCGCGCCACTTCAGCGCCAAGGTCATCTTCGACGAGGGCAAGCGCCAGGTCTATTCCGGCCGAGATGCCGGCCGACGTCCAGATGTCGCCATCCCTGATGAAAATACGCTCGGCATCCAGCCTGACCTTCGGGTAGCGGCGGTGGAAGTCGTGACTGCTGGCCCAGTGCGTGGTGGCGCGGCGGCCGTCGAGCAATCCCGCCCGTGCCAGCAGGTACGCGCCGGTGCAGACGCTGGTGGTGCGCCGCGCCGGCACGCGCCTCAACCAGGCGACGATCTCGTCCATCGCCTCGATGGAACGGATGATTTCGCCGCCCGATACGATGACGGTGTCGAAAGGGCCGTCGCGCAGAGGTCTGGTGAGAAGCTTCAGGCCAGAGGAGCTTTCAACGTCGCCGCCGCCGGGCGACAGCAAAACCAACTCATAGCTGTCCGGGCGGCAGCGCTCCGCAATCTCGAAGACGGTTGTCGGCCCGGCCGCATCCAGAAGCTGGAAACCGGGGTGAACGACGACGGCAACGTGCCTGCGCATGGCAGTATTCGCCCGATTTATGTCATTTCGGACGAAACCTAACGCCGGTAGCCTCGTCGTCAAGCCATCTGGAGACCGGCAAAAGTCCTGGACGAAACGCTGCGCGCCATCGCTGCCCGCCATGGTGCCCGCACGGCAGACCTCGTCGCCATGCAACTCGAATATCCCCGGCCACGCGCATCGCCGTGACGTCGCGAAGTCGACGGGCATCTGGCCGGCTCGGGGGGACTTTTCACGGCAAGGGAGTGACTGATGAAAGCATTGATCGCCGGGGCCGGTATCGGCGGCCTCACCACTGCTCTGTTCCTGCATGAGGCAGGCC
>NZ_RZRR01001321.1:0-1025 GCF_003998555.1 Mesorhizobium sp. M7A.F.Ca.CA.002.09.1.1
GCCTATGTCTTCGTCACGCTGGCACCCGGCGTCCCTCAGCCGGAAGGCGTTGAGCCGGTGATGGTGTTTCGCGAGCGCGAGGGTGTGACGCTGATCGTGACCGAGGAGGAGGCCAACGCCGCGGCACTGACCGCTTCGTTCCGCTGCCGGATGCTGACGCTGAACATCCATTCGTCGCTGGAAGCCGTCGGCTTCCTCGCCGCCATCACCACGCGCCTGGCCGCCGCCGGCATGGGCGTGAACCCGGTTTCGGCCTTTTATCACGACCATCTGTTCGTTCCCGCCGATAGGGCGGAGGAGGCACTGAAGCTGCTGATCGGGCTGGCCGAAGACAACCGAGTGTAGCGCATCGGCGAAGCTGCCGATCTCCCTCGTGGGGGAGATTGGCCTTCATCAATGCTCCGCAAACCTTCAGCATCCCGGCCGAGGGCGGAGCCCGCGACCGCGGGCCAGCCGCGCTAGCGGCGGTGCGGCCCGTGAGCGAAAACTAAATCAGCCGTCAGGCCGCCTTCTTCTTCGGCTGGATCAGGCCGCGCTCGACCAAAAGCTCGGCGATCTGCACCGCGTTGAGTGCGGCGCCCTTGCGCAGATTGTCGGAGACGATCCACATCGACAGGCCGTTGTCGATGGTCGAATCCTCGCGGATGCGCGAGATGAAGGTGGCGTCCTCGCCGGCCGATTCCAGCGGCGTGATGTAGCCTCCGTCCTCGCGCTTGTCCAAGACCTGGCAGCCTGGGGCTTCACGCAGGATATCCCGCGCGTCGTCGGCGGTGATCGGCTTTTCGAACTCGATGTTGACCGCTTCCGAGTGGCCGATGAACACCGGCACGCGCACGCAGGTCGCCGTCAGCTTGATCTTGGGATCGAGCATCTTCTTGGTCTCGGCGACCATCTTCCATTCTTCCTTGGTGAAGCCGTCGTCGAGGAAGACGTCGATATGCGGGATGACGTTGAAGGCGATGCGCTTGGTGAACTTCTTGACGTCGACGGTGTCGGCGACAAACACCGCGCGTGTCTGCGTGAAC
>NZ_RZRR01001322.1:0-1024 GCF_003998555.1 Mesorhizobium sp. M7A.F.Ca.CA.002.09.1.1
TCGACAACCTCGTCATTCCGCTGCCCGGCCGGTGGACGGTGCGCATCGACATACTGGTCTCGGATTTTCAGATGGTGAAGATCGAGGCGCCCGTCGACATCAGGCCGTAGGCGGGACTGCCAGGTACCTCTACACGGGCACGACCGACAATCCGGGCAACACAATTCGGCGAGGCGGTTGACGCAGGCGTCAAGGCCCGTCAATCATCGCCCGCAAAATCGCGGTCTCAACAAACGATCCGAGAGCAGGGAAGAAACGATGGAAAAAGCCGAAATCGGCCTGATCGGCCTTGGCACGATGGGCTCCAACCTGGCGCTCAACATCGCCGAGCACGGGCACCGCATCGCTGTCTTCAACCGCACCAGGGCGCGCACCGATGCCTTTGTCGAGAATGCCGGCGCACTCAGGGACATGGTCGTGCCCTGCTACAGCCTTGAAGAGCTCGCCGCCGCGATCCGGCCGCCGCGCCCGATCATCATCATGGTGCTGGCCGGCAAGCCGGTCGACGAACAGATCGCGGCACTGCGTGGCGTGCTGTCGGCCAACGACATCGTCATCGATGCCGGCAACGCCAATTTCCGCGACACGATGCGGCGCTTCTCCGAGCTTTCCGGTTCGGGTCTCACCTTCATCGGCATGGGCGTGTCCGGCGGCGAGGAGGGGGCACGCCACGGGCCGTCGATCATGGTCGGCGGCACGGAGGACTCATGGAAGCGCGTCGAGAAGGTGCTGACGGCGATCTCCGCCAAATTCAAGGACGAACCCTGCGCGGCATGGCTCGGCACCGACGGCGCCGGACATTTCGTCAAGACCATCCACAACGGCATCGAATATGCCGACATGCAGATGATCGCGGAGATCTACGGCATCCTGCGCGACGGCCTGGGCATGGGCCCGAAAGAGATCGGCACGGTGTTTGCCAACTGGAACAAGGGCCGGCTCAACTCCTACCTGATCGAGATCACCGCCAAGGTGCTGGCCGCCGACGATCCGAAGACCGGCAAACCGGTGGTCGACATCATCC
>NZ_RZRR01001323.1:0-1019 GCF_003998555.1 Mesorhizobium sp. M7A.F.Ca.CA.002.09.1.1
CCGATGGCGATGCCGGCGCAATTGATCAGGATACGCGGCTCGCCAAGCTTGGCGAGCCGCGTATCCTGATCAATTGCGCCGGCATCGCCATCGGTGTGAAGACGATCGGCAAGGATGGTCCCCATCCGCTTGATCAGTACCGCAAGGTGATCGAGGTCAATCTGATCGGCACGTTCAACATGATCCGCCTCGTCGCCGAACGCGCGTCGAAGCTCGAGCCGCTGCCGGGCGGCGAGCGCGGCGTCATTGTCAACACCGCTTCGGTTGCCGCCTATGATGGCCAGATCGGGCAGGCCGCCTATGCGGCGTCCAAGGGCGGCGTCGTCGGCATGACGCTGCCGGTGGCGCGCGACCTTGCCCGTTCCGGCATCCGCGTCTGCACCATCGCTCCCGGCATCTTCAAGACGCCGATGATGGCCGGCATGCCGCAAGAGGTGCAGGATTCACTGGGCGCCGCCGTGCCGTTCCCGTCGCGCCTGGGCGAACCGTCCGAATATGCCGCTCTCGCCCTGCACATCATCGAGAACCAGATGCTGAACGGCGAGACCATTCGCCTCGACGGCGCCATTCGCATGGCGCCGAAATAAACCGGTCATGAGCGCCGGCCTGTCCGCTGCCGCTAAAACCGGTCCGCTGACCGGGCTGAAGGTGATCGAGATGGCCGGGCTCGGCGCCGTGCCGCTGGCCGGCCTGATGCTGTCGGAGATGGGCGCGCAACTGTTGCGCATCGAACGGGCGGGGACGAGCCAGCTCCTGCCGCTGCCGGATGAGTATAACATCGACCGCCATGGCCGCGCCGTGCTGCGCCTCGACCTGAAGCGCCGTGAAGGCACCGATCTGTTGCTGCGCCTTGCCGAAAAGGCGGACATGTTGCTCGAAGGCTTTCGCCCGGGCGTCATGGAACGGCTCGGCCTCGGCCCGGAAACGGTGCTGGTGCGTAACCCGGCGCTGATCTACGGCCGTATGACCGGCTTCGGCCAGGGCGGTCCGCTCGCCGGCCGCGCCGGCCATGACATAAC
>NZ_RZRR01001324.1:0-1018 GCF_003998555.1 Mesorhizobium sp. M7A.F.Ca.CA.002.09.1.1
GCGCCGGTGCCGGGCTGGGCGGCCTGGTGCTGGCCACCTCGCACGGCTTCCTCGGCCACTATGTCGGCTCGCGTTTTTCGCGCTCGGCCAGCGTTATCGCCGGCGAGGGCACCGGCATGGAGCGCGACTATGAATTCTCCTCGCGCCAGCATTTTGCAGATCTCGATGCGCCCGAGGACATCGGCCGCAAGGCCGGCGAGCGCGCCGTGCGCCGCATCGGCGCGCGCAAGGCGGCGACCGGGCCGGTCGACGTGGTGTTCGACCCACGCGTCGCGCGCGGCATCGCCGGCCATCTCGCCGGCGCCATCAACGGCGCCTCGGTCGCGCGCAAGACCTCGTTCCTGCGCGACATGATGGGCAAGCAGGTGGCCGCCTCCGCCATCACCGTCACCGACGAGCCGCTCCGGCGACGTGGCCAGGCCTCGCGTCCGTTCGACGGCGAAGGCGTCGAGGGCGAAAAGCTGTTGATGGTCGAGAAGGGCGTGCTCAACCACTGGTTCCTGTCGACCTCGGCTGCAAGGGAGCTGGGCCTCGTCACCAACGGCCGCGGCGCACGCAGCGGCTCCTCCGTTACGCCATCCTCCACCAATCTCGCCATCGAACCCGGCGAGCGGTCGCCGGAAGAGCTGATCAAATCGCTCAAGACCGGCTTCTACGTCACCGAGGTGTTCGGCCAGGGCGTCGACATGGTCACCGGCGAATACAGCCGCGGCGCTTCCGGTTTCTGGATCGAGAATGGCGAACTGGCCTATCCCGTCGCCGAGGTCACCATCGCCTCGAACCTGAAGACGATGTTCCTCAACATGGTGCCGGCCGATGACCTCGACCGCAATTTCGGCACCGCGGCGCCGACGCTCCTGATCGAAGGCATGACCCTTGCCGGAGCATGACCTGACCACTGCCGGAGCCACCGAAGACTTGCCGCTGCTGCGCGATGCCGCCCGCGAGGCGGGGGTGATCGCCATGCGCTACTTCGGCAACAGCCCGCAAGTCTGGATGAAGGGCGGCACATCACCGG
>NZ_RZRR01001325.1:0-1015 GCF_003998555.1 Mesorhizobium sp. M7A.F.Ca.CA.002.09.1.1
CGAGCGCGGGATGATGGTCGAGGACGGTGACGCCGGCCAAAAGCACGCGGCGGCGCATGAAGCGCATGTAGTCCGGGCCGCGCAGATTGGCGATGTAGAGCCGGCCGTCATCCTCGCTCGGGAAGGGATAGCCCCATTCGGAGAGCCTGAGCAGGTTGCGGTAGGCGGTGTCAACGCAGCGCAGCATCCAGCGCGGGTCGGCGAGTTCGCCGGTGCGCTGCCAGCGTCGCTCGACCACGGCATGCCTGTTGTCGCCCGGCGGCACGCACCAGGTGCCGGTGTTGGACGGCGCGGTGGCGCCGCTGGTGCCGAGATAGCCCTTGTCGGCCAGCACCACCTTGGCGCCGGCCTCGGCCGCGGCGACTGCTGCCCAAGCTGCCGACGGACCGCCGCCCAGCACCAGCACGTCGGCCTGGAGCAGCAAGCTGTCGGAAGCGGATTTTTGCGGCTTGGGCATGGAGACCTGGCGAATAAAGTCGAAGCAGGCGCTAGGCCGCGCGGGCCGCGCTGGAAGACCACACCGGCTCGTTGCCCGCGCTCCACTTGATGTTGCAGCCGATCGACGGCGCCTGGCTGGCAGTGGGCCTGCCGCCCTCCAGCACCGTATCGACCGCCGCGCGCAGATCGGCACCCGTCACCGGCTTGCCGTTGCCCGGCCGCGCATCGTCGAACTGGCCGTGATAGGCGAGCCGCCGGTCAGTGCCGAACAGGAAGAAGTCGGGCGTGCAAGCCGCGCCATAGGCTTTCGCCGTCTGCTGCGACGCATCCTTGAGATAGGGGAAGGAATAGCCGAATTTTCCGGCCTCCTCGCCGATGCGGGCGAGCGTCTCCTCCGGATGCGCCTCGTGGTCGTTGGCGTTGATCGCCACCACCTGCAGCCCCTTGCCGGCGTAATCCCTGGCGAAAGCGGCAAGCTGCTCGCGGATCAGCACGACGAACGGGCAGCGGTTGGAGATGAAAGCGACGAGCAAGGCCGGCTTGGCGTCGAAATCGGCAAGGCGGTGCAGCACACCTG
>NZ_RZRR01001326.1:0-1014 GCF_003998555.1 Mesorhizobium sp. M7A.F.Ca.CA.002.09.1.1
AGTTCGCTGAGCGCGACCCCAAGCCCGAGAAGGCCGAGCGCCAGACCGAGTTCGGCATTGCCTAGGTGATAGCCCTGGCGAAGAACGACCGCCGTCGCCGGGATGCCGGAGAACGTAGCCGAGAAGGCGGCATTGGCGGCAACGCCGATGCCCAGGACTTTCCAGCGATGGCCCGGCGTGAACACCCTCCCGGTGGAACCGGTATCTTCCAGAAGTTCCGACGGCTGCCGGTCGGTGCAATTGACAATGGCGGACATGACTTCATTTCCCGTGCTGGCCAGCGGTCCGGCCTTGACGATCTGTCCCTACCGCCATAATTTCGTCCTGAAAATCAGGAAGTTTTGAACTTACAATCCTGAAAATCGGGACTTCCAACATGCGACGCGTGACATTCGACCTCGACGTCCTGCGCAGTTTCGTCACCGGCATGGAGCTGGGTAGCTTTGCCAAGGCCGCTGACCGGCTTGGCCGGTCGACGTCGGCGGTCAGCGCGCAATTGAAGAAACTGGAAGAACAGGCGGCGACGCCGATCTTCCGCAAATCAGGACGCGGCCTCGCTTTGACCGAGGCAGGCGAGACCATGCTCGGCTATGCGCGCAGGCTGATCGAATTGAATGACGAGGCGGCATCCGCCATCCACGGTGTCGAGCTGGAAGGCTGGGTACGGCTCGGCTTGCAGGAAGATTTCGGCGAGGCGGTGCTGCCGGACGTGCTCGGCCGATTTGCCCGGGCGCACCCCAAGGTGAAGATCGAAGCCAGGATCGCACGCAGCCACGACCTTGCCGAAAGGGTCCTGTCAGGCAGCCTCGATATCGCGCTCGCCTGGCACTGCGGCGAAACGCTGCCCTACAGCCAGCATGTCGCCGATGTGCCGATGCGCTGGATCGGGCCGGCAAAGCGTATCGAGACCAGCCTGCGCAACAGTGAGCCGCTGCCGCTGGTGGCGCTCGAAGCGCCATGCCTTCTGCGCACGGTGGCAACCGAAACGCTCGACCGCGCCGGCCTGTCGTGGCG
>NZ_RZRR01001327.1:0-1011 GCF_003998555.1 Mesorhizobium sp. M7A.F.Ca.CA.002.09.1.1
AAGGTGATGTAGGCGGGGCGATCGCCAACCCGCTCGCGGATCATCTCCACCATGCGCTCTATGCCCAAGCGTTCGAACTCGTCCATCGTAACAACCCGATAGCCCAGAGCGCGACTCGAGCCGCCAACGCCGCCGGTGTGGATATCCGCCGCCGGATGACCGCGCATGCCGATCTGGATGCTGCGTTCCGGGTCGACCGCACCTTCCTTTGCCGTATAGGCCGCCCAGTGCGCCGCCGAACGCTTCGCGCCAAGCCAGTGGGGCATGTTGTCGTAGGAATCGGTGTGCGCGTCGAAATGGATCAGCGAGCAGGGCTGGCCTCCCGACAGGCGCCGGCCCGGTCCGGCGATGGCCTTGATGATAGGCCCGGTGATCGAGTGATCGCCGCCGATGGAAACCGGGTTTGTGCCGGCGGCGTCGAGCCGGGCGTAGAAGGCTTCGATGTCGCGGACACAGGCCTCGTTGTTCATGGCCTCGGGCAGGGGAACGTCGCCAAGATCGCTGATCTTGGCGGCATCCCATGGCGAAAAGCCGTGCACCCCGTGCGAGCGGCGATAGTAGCCCGACACGTTGCGGACCGCGCGCGGGCCAAGATGTTGGTCGCGCTCCGTCGAGCCGTTTCCGGAGCTGTGCGGCACGCCGACCAGGCCGATATCCACATCGGCCGGAGTCTCCGCTACCGGGCAGCGGAAAAACGTCGCGATGCCCCACCAGTACCAACTCTGCGAACTGCGCCTGGCTTCGGCAATATCGTCTTGGCTCATCATCGCTCCTTCATCCGTATGCTGGCGGGGAAGGCTCGCCTCATGGCACCGCCGCCTCCTCGAAATTCATCTGGATGCTGGTGGGGAATTCTGTATAAGTCAACAAAGTTGTTCTATACAGAACACATAAAATTCCGGCTTGTACGGCGGACCGAGCTGACGGTATGGGATTGAACATGCTGAGAGCGCAATCATGACGAGTGGCACCCAGAGGCCGTCCACGGCCCGCATCGGTGATGCCCTGCGC
>NZ_RZRR01001328.1:0-1007 GCF_003998555.1 Mesorhizobium sp. M7A.F.Ca.CA.002.09.1.1
GAATAGGGGGCGACGGGTCATTGGTGTCCTTGCCGTCGCCGCGCTGGCGTCAACGGCGTCCCACAAAAAATCTCCTCAACCTTTCGAACCTTTTGCTGCGCCGCGCCGACTGATGGTCAGAGGCGAATGGGTCGCCTCGATCAAAAGATCCAGGAGATCATCATGTTCAAGCGCACTCTTACCTCGGGCCTCGTCGCCATCTTCGTCGCCACCGGCGCGCTCGCCGGCACTGTCGGCACGTCGTCAGCCCACGGCATGCATGGCCATCATCATCACCACCACAACCATCACAAGAAGCACTTCAAGAAGTTCTGGTGGAAGCACTACAACCACCACCACAACCATCACCACAGGCACGGCAGGGTGATCATTTTCCTTTGATGGAGGGACCCAATTCCCCAAGAGGGCGGCTTCGGCCGCCCTTTTTGCGTTCGGCGATCACCTTGTGAAGTAGGGCGGCAAAGCTGCTGATCCCCGGCAAGCTACGGCATGCACACATTTCCAAGCAACTGGTCTTTGGCGATAGAGTGCATGGCAGCTTGGCGCATGCATTGCCTATGCGGCGCTGGTCCCGCTCCGTCTCGGCTTCGCCGAGCCAACGCTCGCCCACCAACGCTCCTTTCCTTTCCCTCCGGAGGGGGGAAGGTGGCGCTGCGAAGCAGCGACGGATTGGGGGACCCACCCGGCAATCGGGCCTCGGGCCGATCAGTCACCCCAGTCATAGCAGATATGTGCGTGGCATAGCCCCCAGCAAGTGGGGGAGATTGGCCGCATCAACGTCCTCGCCAACCCTTTCCAGTCGCCGTCAGCGTGGACCTCGGTCCATCCGATTTCCCAGCTCCAGAAAAATCAAAAAAGTTCGAACCTTTTTCCTGGCTGTGACGACAGATGATCAAGAGGCGGATGGATCGCCTCGGTCAACGAAGCAAGGAGATCGTCATGTTCAAGAACACACTCGTTTCCGGCCTTATCGCCACCGCCGTCGCCGCCGCCACGCTGGCCGGCAC
>NZ_RZRR01001329.1:0-1006 GCF_003998555.1 Mesorhizobium sp. M7A.F.Ca.CA.002.09.1.1
CGGTTAGCCGGCTTAGCGCGACGACAAGCGCGCCAGGAACCACCGTCGGGACCGTCAAGCTGGCTTTCGGCGTGTCAGCCCTGATTGCAGCCGCAGCAACCCGAAGAGACACGCCAAGGTTGCAGCCGACTTTATCGATCCCTCAACGGCAACGCGCTACTCAATCCTGCTGCCCTGTTTATTTCCAAAGCTCAGGTGAAATAAATGCTGACGGTCTACAATTGTATCGTCAACGAACATGATCTGAGACTGGTCGCACTCGCCGCGTTGATCTGCGGAATTTCCTGCTTCTCTGCTGTCAACCTGCTTCAGCACATAAGCCGTTCCACAGATCGGAACCGGCTTGCCTGGCTGATGATCGCGGCCACTTCGACCGGCTTTGGCATCTGGGCAACGCACTTCATCGCCATGCTCGCATTCACACCGGGCATACCCAGTGCCTATGATCCGGCACTCTCCGTGCTTTCGCTCGCTGCTTCGGTCACTTTGACGGCAGCCGGCATGTGGATCGCCACCTTGCGGGATGAGTTCGACTATCATCTCGTCGGCGGCGCCGTGCTGGGCGGCGGTATCGCAGCCATGCACTACATCGGCATGGCGGCGTTCGAGGTTCAGGGCCGTATCGAGTGGAACCTGTTGCTTGTCGCCGTTTCCCTGCTGGCCGGCGTAACGCTCGCGGCGCTGGCGCTGCGTGTCGTGCAGCGCCGCCCCTCCTTGAAGGCGACATCCGGCGGCGCGGTGCTGCTGACGCTGGCGATCTGCACCCTGCATTTCATCGGGATGGGTGCCGTCTCGATCTTCCCCGATCCCTCGATCGTCATATCCGAATACACGATCGAGCCGACCTCGCAGGCTTTCGCGGCCGCCGCCGCCACACTGGTGATCCTGGTTCTGTCGGCATCGGCGCTGTGGATCGATTTGCGCTTCCGTCGCCAGAAGCTCGAGGTCGACCGCATGCACGGCGGCATTGGCCAGGCCGTGCATGCGGTCGACCTCGAGCTTCTGG
>NZ_RZRR01001330.1:0-1004 GCF_003998555.1 Mesorhizobium sp. M7A.F.Ca.CA.002.09.1.1
GACCGCCGACACGGTCGACACGGCGCTCAGGCTGCGCGACGGGCTGCTCGAAATCGACCGGCTTTCGGTGGGCGGGCTGGCCGGCGCCTCGATCAGCGCCACCGGCCGGATCAAGGATTTCCCCGCGAGCCCGACCGGCAAGCTCGATGCGTCGGTGGTTGCCGTCGATCTGAAGCCGCTGATCGATGTCGCCGCCCAGCACTATCCCGACAGTGCCGTGCTCAGGGGACTGTCGAGCCGTGCTGCTGCCTATCCCGAGCTGTTCCAGGATGCGCGCATCGACCTGGTGGCGAGTGCAGCCGACAATGGCGACGGCACCACGGGCCTGGCGGTAAGCGGGCAAGGCAAGGCCGGCGGCTCGGCCTTTTCGGCGTCGCTGTCGGGGAAGGGCGTGGTGGACAAGCTTCTCGAAGCGCCGGTGGCGCTGACCTTCAACGCCAAGAACCCTGATGCCACCGCGCTGCTGGCGCTCTATGGCCTGCCGGCGCTGCCGCTCGGCATGCTGGGCGAGGCAAACACCGATATTCAGGCCAAGGGCACGTTTGGCGGCGGCCTGGCGACGAATTTCAGCCTTGCCGGCAATGACTTCAAGGCCGGTTTCGAGGGAACGATCGCCGACACGCCGCAAGGCCTCGCCGCCAAGGGCAAGCTCAGCCTCGATGCCGCCGACATCGAGCCGTGGCTGATGACGTCGGGCATCGGCCTGCCAGGCATGGGGGCGGGCATGTCGACGTCGCTCGCCGCGCAGGGCGACTACGGCAACGGCCTGCTGGTGCTGGACGAACTCAGCGGCGCCATCAACGAAGCGGCGGTGTCCGGCGACGTCAATATCGATGTAAAGGACGGCGTGCCACATCTGGCCGGGGCGCTGGCGCTCGACGAACTCGACCTCGATCCCCTGGCGGTGGCGCTGTTCGGCGACTCCGCCTTTCTAGCCGACAAGGAGGGCGCAGCCAAAGACCGGGCAGGCAAGGGTGGCGTGTGGCCGGCGACACCGTTCAGCC
>NZ_RZRR01000132.1:0-8777 GCF_003998555.1 Mesorhizobium sp. M7A.F.Ca.CA.002.09.1.1
CTCTTGAACTGTTTTGGCGGCGCCGGCGGCCAGCACGCTTGCCTGGTCGCCGATGCGCTCGGCATGGAAGCGGTGCTGATCCATCCCTTCTCAGGTCTTCTGTCGGCCTATGGCATCGGCCTGTCCTCGGTCTTTGCCTCGCGCCAGCAGGCGCTGCTGAAACCGCTTGCCGAAGAGTCCAGAACGGAGATCGGCAACCTCATTGCCATCTTGAGGAAAGCCGTTGTCGCAGAACTCGCGGCGCAAGGCATCGGCGAGGATACGGTCGCCACGAAGCCGGTGCTGCACATTCGCTACGACGGCACCGACACGACACTGCCGGTGAATTTCGAGGCGGATTCGATTTTCCAGGCCAGGCGCGATTTTGAAATCGCCCACAAGGCGCAGTTCGGTTTCGTCTATGACGACAAGCCGATGATCGTCGAGACCGTCGGCGTCGAAGGCACCGACACCGGCGGCACTGGGCGCGACGAAACTGAATCGCGAACCGAAGACCTTGCCGTAAGCCCTTCACAGACCCGCGAAATCTTCACCGAGGGAGAGTGGCGCACTTCACCCATCTTCCGCCGCGAGGCGCTGAAGCCGGGAAACAGGGTTGCGGGACCTGCCTTGATTATCGAGCCGAACCAGACAATCGTCATCGAGCCGGGCTGGCTGGCCGAAATCACCGCCAGGAACCACGTGCTCCTGCACCGCGTCGAGAAAAAGCGCCGGCAGGCAGCGCTCGGCACCGAGGCCGATCCGGTCATGCTGGAGGTCTTCAACAACCTCTTCATGTCGATCGCCGAGCAGATGGGCGTCACGCTGCAGAACACCGCCTATTCCGTCAACATCAAGGAACGGCTGGATTTTTCCTGCGCCGTCTTCGACCGGACCGGCGCGCTGGTCGCCAATGCGCCGCACATGCCGGTGCATCTCGGCTCGATGGACCGCTCGGTCGAAACCATCATCCGGCTGAATTCCGGCGACATCCACCCCGGCGACGTCTTTGCCCTCAACGCACCCTACAATGGCGGCACGCATCTGCCGGACATCACTGTCGTGACGCCGGTCTTCGATGATGCCAAGGAAAGAATCCTGTTCTGGGCCGCCTCGCGCGGCCATCACGCCGATATCGGCGGCACGGCACCCGGCTCGATGACGCCGCTCGCCACCACGGTCGACGAGGAAGGCGTGCTGTTCGACAATTTCCGCATCGTCGACCGTGGCCGCTTCCGCGAGAAGGAGCTGGAAACGCTGCTCACCGATCACCGCTATCCGGCCCGCAATCCGCACCAGAACATCGCCGACCTCAAGGCGCAGATCGCCGCCAACGAAAAGGGCGTAGCCGAACTGCGCAAGATGGTCGCCCATTTCGGCCTCGATGTCGTCGAGGCCTATATGGGCCATGTCCAGGACAATGCCGCCGAAAGCGTGCGCCGCGTGCTGGAGCGGCTGCCGGATAGTTCTGAGTACGAATACCCGACCGACACCGGCCAGATCATCAAGGTGAAGATCACGGTCGACCGGCAAAAGCGCGAGGCGACGGTAGACTTCACCGGCACCTCGCCGGTGATGAAGAACAATTTCAACGCGCCCGAGCCGGTGGCCCGCGCCGCCGTGCTCTACGCCTTCCGCGTCATGGTCGAGGATATGATCCCGATGAATGCCGGGTGCCTGCGGCCCATCAACATCATCATTCCCGATGGCTGCATGCTGAAACCCGCCTACCCCGCCGCCGTCGTCGCCGGCAATGTCGAGACCTCGCAGCATGTCACCAACGCGCTGTTCGGCGCCATGGGCGCCATGGCCAACGCCCAAGGCACGATGAACAACCTGACCTTCGGCAACAAGACGTATCAATATTACGAGACGATCTGCTCCGGCTCGCCGGCCGGCCGGATGAACTCGGGCCGCGGCTTTGCCGGCACCTCCGGCGTCCACACCCACATGACCAATTCGCGCCTCACCGATCCCGAAGTGCTGGAGCTGCGCTTTCCCGTTCTGCTCGAGGATTTCCACATCCGGAAAGATTCCGGCGGCAAGGGCAGATGGAGCGCCGGCGACGGCACCAAACGCACCATCCGCTTCCTCGAAAAGATGGAATGCGCGATCCTGTCCTCGCACCGCAACCGGCCGCCGCAAGGGCTGGACGGAGGCGGCGACGGCGAGGTCGGCTCGACCAAGATCCGCCGCAAGGACGGCACGATCGACCTGCTGAAAGCCTGCGACCAGACCATGTTGCAGGCCGGCGACGCCGTCATCCTGACGACGCCGACGCCGGGGGGATTTGGCAAGGCCTGAAACCGCTTGACTGGCTCGCGCCTCCCGGCCGCATTTATCACCAGCTATTCGGCGGCGATGCTAGCCTAGTAGGCTATTGCGCAGATGATAGCGGCTGTGATCGCCACCTCCTACTTCCCCGCACCATCGGAGCATTCTGACATTCTAGGGCACGTGGGACCGCAACCATTCAGGATTCCGCTATACGCTACCATTCGACAATAGCGAGCCGTTCACACGGTAAGAAAAGGTTTCGAAAGGCATTTCTCTACAAGTCTCGCTTGCTTCAATGTTCACAGCGATGTTGTAATGGCTTCGACTCCGGGGGGTTGGATGCGGAAGATTTTTCATGGGTTTTACGAGCCCACCAAAAAGGAATTAGACAAGATCTGGAAGACGGGACTTCTGGTCCCGGATACAAATGTCTTATTACACCTATTCAGATTTATGCCCGCTAGACGGGCGGAAGTCCTTGCTGCATTTAGGTCATTTGGGGATAGACTGTGGTTGCCTCATCAGGCCGGTGCAGAGTTCCAGGCAGACGGGCGCGATGCTGATTCGACCAATAGAGCGGCATATCAGAAGCTAAAAGATGAGCTGCTAAAGAAACGCAATGAGGTCGAAGGGGCAATTGGCGCGTTCTCCAGATTCGATCCTTGGCCCCAAGGATCCTCTATGGACGAGATCGGCAAGTTCTTCGAGCGCCTGACCCTTGAAGTTGAAACTGCCGTAAAGCAGCTTCCTGAAGCTCTATCGGTTTTCAAGGACGTTACTGACATCTTCGATGGAAAGGTAGGGAAGCAACCAGTCGACATCGAACAGCGACGGAAAGAAGCGCTGCGACGTTTCGATGCGAAAATCCCCCCCGGTTATAAAGACAAAGGCCGTCCGGGCGATTATCTGATTTGGGCTGAAATGAAGGACAAGGCAAAGTCGGCTCAGCTTCCGGTCCTTTTTGTCACTGACGATAACAAAGAAGACTGGTGGGCACGACATGATGGCAAGACCCTGGGACCAAGGCCTGAACTCAGGCACGAGTTTTTCGAAGCGACTGGCCAGTTGTTCTACGCATATTCGCCATCGCGCTTTTTAGCCTTCGTATCCAGCGAGGACGAAGAACTGGTTTCCAAGGAAACAGTGAAAGAGATGGAGAGAGTTCAAGAAACAAGAGAAATTCCTAGACGTTCAATTTTGTTTAGACATAGCGAAATGCTGAATCTCGTGACCGTCCTTGCCCTTCATACGGCTAAAAGCGAAGATGAAATTATAAAAACTGCTATGAAAATCACTAAAGTGTCGGGGAGAATTTCGGAGGAACAATCTCTTAGAAGAACCGGTGATGGGAATTTAGATGACTGGGAATTCAATTCCCTGGAAGAGCATCTTGAAAAACTATCCATAGAAGCACAATCAATTTTCCAAAACAAAAATAAAGACGATCCGGAAAAAATAAACACGTGGTATGCGTTCAGTAAACTAATAGATTGCTTTTCTTACAGCGAATATTGGGACCAGATTCCAAAATTAATGGATGCAATCAAATCAAACCGTGGGATAAACGAAGTTTTTCGCAAAAAAGAGGGCTAGAAGGACGAACCATCTTCAGATAAAAAGATTGCCGATCTGGCGACAGACCTCTTCGTATATCGGCCCTCCGGCGGCATCGTCCCGCTGGCGGGGGTGAAATCGGGAAATGGCGACCCCCGGAATATTTCTGCCACGACAATGTCGCAGCCTGGATGCCGACTCGCCAAAAGACAAGCATGCGCGGCTTCCTGACTGTCGAGTATAGCTTGCTGCTGTCGTACATTCAGTTCACGGAATATAGCGTTGTGGCGACACAACTTCCAACCGGGCTTCGCAACTCTACCCCTTCATCGAGCGCACTGGTCCTGTTGGCCTGCTTGCCGAAGCCGGCCGACGTATGACTATTTGCAATCAGATTCGATGAAAAAGCGCGCGGTCCATGTCGAGACGCGCACCGCCGCACTTTCGAAGACATTATCGAGATCAGCAAGGATCGACCGGCGTCAACCGGCTGTCACCGGCCTGTCATGAGCCTGCGCTACCCGCTTGCGGCAAAGCAAATGGGGAATCATCTTGCCATGACGGACGTTTCCGCAGATCTGGTTTTTCGCCGCGGCAAGGAAGTTGGAAAGGCCGTCTATCAGAACCGCCCGCTGTCGAAGGCCGGCATTTCGGAGCGGCTGTTCGCCTTCCTGTTCTCCGGCCTCGTCTATCCGCAGATCTGGGAAGACCCCGATGTCGACATGGAGGCGATGCAGCTTGGCCAGGGCCACCGCGTCGTCACCATCGCCTCCGGCGGCTGCAACATCCTGGCCTACCTCACGCGCTCGCCGGCCCGGGTCGACGCCGTCGACCTCAACACCGCGCACATCGCGCTGAACCGCATGAAGCTGGAGGCGGTGCGCCATTTGCCATCGCAGGGCGATCTGTTCCGCTTCTTCGGCGCCGCCGACACCAGCCACAATTCGAAAGCGTATGACCGTTTCATCGCGCCGCATCTCGATCCTGTCAGCCGTCACTACTGGGAGCGCCGCAACTGGCGCGGGCGCCGTCGCATCACTGTGTTCGACCGCAATTTCTACCAGACCGGCCTGCTCGGCTTGTTCATCGCCATGGGCCATCGCACGGGAAAATTCTTCGGCGTCGACCCAGCCGGCATCATGCAGGCCAGGAACATCGGCGAGCAGCGCCGCTTCTTCAACGAGGAGTTGGCGCCGGTCTTCGACAACAAGCTTTTGAGATGGGCGACGTCGCGCAAGGCTTCGCTGTTCGGCCTCGGCATTCCACCGGCGCAGTACGATTCGCTGATCACTTCTGGCGACGGCACCATGGCCAGCGTGCTGAAAGCCCGGCTGGAAAAACTCGCTTGCGATTTTCCGCTGGAGAATAACTACTTCGCCTGGCAGGCCTTTGCCCGCCGCTATCCGAACCCCGGCGAGGCCGCCCTGCCCGCCTATCTCGAAAAGCAGAATTACGAGACCATCCGCGGCAATGTCGGCCGCGTCGCCATCCACCATGCCAATCTGATCGAGTTTCTCGCCGGCAAGGATGCAGGCGCGGTCGACCGCTTCGTCCTGCTCGACGCACAGGACTGGATGACCGACGATCAGCTCAACGCGCTGTGGGCGGAAATCACCCGCACGGCTTCGGCCGGCGCCCGCGTCATCTTCCGCACCGCCGCCGAGCCCAGCCTGCTGCCGGGTCGCGTCTCCAGCTCGCTGCTCGACCAATGGGACTATCAGGACCAGGCTTCGCGGGAATTTTCGGCCCGCGACCGCTCGGCCATCTATGGCGGCTTCCATCTCTACGTAAAGCGCGCGGCATGAGCAGCAGCGAGCTGCCGGCCAGCCCCGAATTCAAGGCCAATCATGCCGAACTGATGGACGGCGTCTACCGCTGGCAGCGCCACATCTACGACCTGACCCGCAAATACTACCTGCTCGGCCGCGACCCAATGATCTCGGGGCTCGACGTGCCTGCCGGTGGCACCGTGCTGGAACTCGGCTGCGGCACCGGCCGCAACGTCATCCTCGCCGCCCGTCACTATCCCGACGCGCGCTTTTTCGGCCTCGATATTTCGGCCGAAATGCTGGAGACGGCCGGAAAGGCGATCGACCGCGAGGGCCTGTCCGGTCGCGTCATATTGGCTAGGGGCGATGCCACCGATTTCGATGCCCGGGCACTCTTCGATGTCGAACGCTTCGACCGTGTCTTCGTGTCCTATTCGCTGTCGATGATCCCCGGCTGGGAAAAAACAGTATCGGCGGCACTTGCCGCCCTGTCGCCGAACGGTTCGCTGCACATCGTCGATTTCGGCCAGCAGGAAGGGCTGCCCGGCTGGTTCCGTGCGCTGCTGCGCGGCTGGCTGAAAAAATTCCACGTCGCGCCGCGTGAATCGTTGCGCGAAGTGCTGGAATCGGAATCTCGGCGAACCGGCGCAAGCTTCCGTTTCGGCACGCTTTATCGCGGCTATGCCTGGCTGGCGGTTATCGGGCCGCGCGGCTAGCCAAGGTGAAACCGCCATTTGCAGGCCGACCTCACCTGAATGTCAATGCACCTTAATGCAGCGCCTTCATCAGCGCCCCCACCATCGTCTGCGGCCGATAGCCAAGCTTGGCAGGCGTCAGCCCCAGCCGCACCACCACCAACTGCTCCGAGGGAATGATGGCAACCGTCTGCCCGTCATGGCCTTCCATCCAGTACGTGTCCTTGGGCAGGCCTGCCGCGACGCCGGCGCCGGGGTTTTCCTCATCGCCCGGGGCCTCGATCCACAATTGGCCCTTGCCGTAGACCTTCGAGGCGGATGCCGGCTCGCGCATCCAGTCGACGAAACCGGCCGGCAGGATCTGGTTGCCGTTCCACACCCCGCCTTGCAGCAGGAACTGGCCGAAGCGCGCCCAGTCATGCGCGGTCGCGTAGAGATAGGACGAGCCGACGAAGGTGCCCTGCTCGTCCGTTTCAAGCACCGCGCTGTGCATGCCGAGCGGCTCGAATAGCGCCGTGCGCGGCCACGTCAGCGCCCTGGCCTTGTCGCCGACCGCGTCCTGCCAGAGGCGCGACAGCATCACCGCCGTGCCGCTCGAATAGGAAAACTGTTTGCCGACCTCTGCAGCCAGCGGCTTGGATTCGGCAAAGCCCGCCATGTCAGGTTCGAGATAGAGCATGCGCGTGACGTCGGCGACGTCGCCATAATCCTCGTTGAACTCCAGCCCGCTCGACATCGCCATCATGTCGGCAAGGCTGATCGCGGCGCGGCCGTCCGCCTTCCACGGCGCGAACAGGTTTTTGTTGTCGAAAGCCATCTTGCCGTCCTTGACCAACGTACCGACGATGGCGGCATTCACTGTTTTGGTCATCGACCAGCCGAGCAGCGGCGTCCTGGCGGAAAAGCCATCGCCGTAGCGCTCGGCGACGACACGGCCATTCTTGACCACCACCACCGCGCGCATGCCGGTGCCGATCAGCGCCGCATCATCCAGCAGCTTGGCAACAACCGGATCCTGTGATGCCTCGACCCGTTCGCCTTCCGGCCACAGGTCGCCCATGGTGACTGCGGACGGCTCCGCTTGGATCGCGGTCCGCCGCACCTTTCCTACGTCGCCGTCCGGAACCGAAGCGCAGCCAAGCCCGTCGCGGGCTACGGCGACGCTCTTGCCGAGGAAACCGAACAGGCCGGCAGACACCGTTCCCCTGTTCTTGTCCACCGAAACCCGCATTAACCGCAGCAGGGGATGCCCGGGTGCCTGCACGTCGACGGCCAGCACCTCATTGGGATCGCGGCCGGCGATAAAAACGTTCGAACAGACGATCTTGGCCGAGTAGCCCGAGCCGACCCTGATCAACTCCGGTGGCGCGATATAAAGCCAGGCAAAAAGTGCTGCGACCGCCAGGACGATCAGGCCAAGCAGCCATTTGACGATCTTGACCACGATCCGCATTTATTTCCTCCGGGCCCTGCGCGACCCTTATGTCATCGATTTGCCGCCATTGCTTCCGCAAATCACAATGCTTGTCGAGCGCCATCAACGGATTATCAACCATGATCGGCGATCACAGGATATGCTGAGCGATGCTGTGGGGCGATCGTTCGGAGGGGGCCCGATCACAAAGCAGGCCATCAGTGTAGAGACCCATCAGCGACCGGCTGAATCCGGCTCGGGAATTGCGATGCGCCGTCTTGCGGGCCTGATCATGCTAGCGCTGCTTGGTGCTTGCTCGACCGTCGACGATCTCTCGCCGCTGTCGCCATCCGCTTCGAGCAGCCCGACGGTTGCCGTGCGCGCGCCGCGCTTTGCCGACTCCAAGCCGCATGAATGGGAGAGCGGCGCGCCGTGGAACTATGCCGTCCACGGCACCGATGTTTCCAAATACCAGACCTCGGTCGACTGGCCGGCTGCCAGGGCCAGCGGCATCTCCTTCGCCTTCATCAAGGCGACCGAGGGCGGCGACCGTTTCGACGAGTATTTCAGCGAGCATTGGGCGCGCACGAAGGCCAACGGGATTCCGCGAGCCGCCTATCATTTCTATTATTTCTGCACCCCGGCTGCCGTTCAGGCGCGCTGGTTCATCCGCAACGTCCCCGTCGATCGCTCGGCGATGCCGCCGGTCCTCGATATGGAATGGAACCCGCAATCGCCGACCTGCAGGCTGCGTCCCGACGCCGCCACGGTGCGCGCGGAGATGACCACCTTCCTCGAAATCGTCGAACGCCATTACGGCAAGAAGCCGATCATCTACACTTCCGTCGACTTCTTCGACGACAACGGGCTGTCAGGGTTCCGCGGCTATCCCTACTGGCTGCGTTCCGTCGCCGGCCATCCGCGTGAGAAATACGGCAGCCACCCCTTCACCTTCTGGCAGTACACCGGAACCGGCATCGTTCCCGGCATGACCGGCAAGTCCGACATCAACGTCTTCAACGGCAGCGAAGCCGCCTGGAACAAATGGCTGCGGCAGAACACCCGTTGACGTCAGGGTCAACGGCAGCA
>NZ_RZRR01001331.1:0-1004 GCF_003998555.1 Mesorhizobium sp. M7A.F.Ca.CA.002.09.1.1
GGTCTGCGAGGGTACCGCAATGTCGAAGCCGGTGCCGCCCTGGCGAACCTTGGCAAGCGCGGTGTCGTTGGAATCATAATCGGTGATGGTCACCTTGACGTTGTATTTGGCCTCGAACTTCTTGATCACGTCGGGGCTGGTGTAGTTGCCCCAATTGTAGATGTTGAGCACGCCGTCGGCGCGGGCCAGGCCCGTCGAGGCGAGCAACGCCAACCCCATGGCGGTTGCTGTTGTCTTCCAGTTCATGGTTTTAACTCCCATTTTTCGGTTCAGTCTCGTTTCCTGCTGACGAAGAAAAACAACGTGACGATGGCAACCGAGAGCAGCAGGAAGGCGGTCGATATCGCGTTGATCTCGGGTGTGATGCCGCGGCGGATCTGGCCGAGCATGTAGGTGGGCAGCGTGTCCTGGCCGCCCGATTTGACGAACTCGGTGATGACGACGTCGTCGAGCGAGATGACGAAGGCCAGCATCAGCCCGGCCAGGATGCCGGGCCACAGAAGCGGCAACGTGATGCGCCGGAACGTCTTCCAGGGCGTCGCGTAGAGGTCGGCTGCGGCACGCTCCAGCGTCAGGTCCATATTCTCAAGCCGCGCCCGGATCGGCAAATAGGCAAAGGGAATGCAGAACGCCGTGTGCGCGGCGACCAGATAGCCGATGCCGGAATAACCGGTGAAGATCTTGATGCGCGAGAAGAAGATCAGCAGCGCCACCCCGGTGACGATCTCGGGCACCATCAGCGGCTGGTTGATCGCCGCATACTTGAAGGTGAGGCCGGGATAGGACGCGGTGCGGGTGGTGGCGAGCGCCGCCATGGTGGCAAAGATCGTGGAGAGCACCGCCGCAATGGAGCCGATCTGGAAGGAACGCAGCGTGGCATCGACGACCTGCGTGTTCTGCCATGCCGACTGGAACCATTTCAGCGAAAAGCCGCCCCATTCGGAGGTCGAGCTCGCCGCGTTGAAGGCATAGATGACCAGCACGATGATCGGCAGATACAGCAC
>NZ_RZRR01001332.1:0-1003 GCF_003998555.1 Mesorhizobium sp. M7A.F.Ca.CA.002.09.1.1
CTCGAACACCGCGCGCACGCCTTCGCGGGCCGACGCCGCCGCCAGCACCGGCGCGATCCATGTCTCTTCGACCGCTGCCGCCACACGCTCGTCGATCACCGCCAGCGCGAGCGCCTTCTTGGTCGGGAAATGGTGATGCAGCGCACCGCCGCTGACACCCGCCGCCGCCATCAGGTCGCCGATGCTGGAGGCGTGATAGCCGCGCGCCTGGAACGCGTCCTCGGCGACATCGAGCACTTTCTTGCGCATGCCTTCAGGGTCGTTGATGCGTTTTCCCGGGCGCGGTTTTGGTTGAGCGATCATCTCTGCTGACATTGCCGGACATTAGCATATTGACAAAACAGGACAACCGGTCTGTTTTACAAACAGGACAATCACCCTGTTTTGGAGAATGCCGGATGAACCTGCCCCAGAACGTCGCGCCGAAACCCTCGGCGCTCGCCTCGCCTGTCGTCGAGTTGCGGCAATACACGCTGAAGCCAGGCCAACGCGACACGCTCATCGACATCTTCGACAGCAGGCTGATCGAGGGCCAGGAGGCCGCCGGCATGACCATCATCGGCCAGTTCCGGGATCTCGATCGGCCTGACATGTTCGTCTGGATGCGCGGCTTCGACAGCATGGATGCGCGGAAAATTGTTTTCGGCAGGCTCGGTCACGAACGCGGCGAGCAGGCGTGCGTCGGCCGTCATCAGGCACGCCGTCTCAATCTCGAAGCGGGTGGTGAAATCTGCCTCCGTGCCGGGCTGCAAATGATGAATCTCGATGACAACGATGCCGGTCAGCGGCCTGTTTCGAATGGGCTTTTCGTCGCCGGCCAGGCTTGGCCGCTGCGCCCCCGCAAGGTCGAAGCCGGCGCCCGGCCACGCCGGCTTGAGCAGCAGCACATCGTCGGAATCGATCATCGTCGCGTTGGCCGCATCGCGGTGCGCCGCCCAGACCGGCCCGCCATAGAAAGCGGCAAGAGCATTTTTCCGCGCATCCATGCTGTCGAAGCCGCGCA
>NZ_RZRR01001333.1:0-1003 GCF_003998555.1 Mesorhizobium sp. M7A.F.Ca.CA.002.09.1.1
AATCCCCGGCGTCACCACCGCCATGATGGTGACGCTTGGCGAGGACGGCGTGAAGACGATCGAGGATTTCGCCGGCTATGCCGCCGACGACCTGACCGGCTGGAAGGAACGCAAGGACGGCGAGACAAAAGTCTATCCGGGCGTGCTGGCCAATCATGGCGTGACCCGCGCAGACGCCGAACAGATGGTTCTGGCCGCCCGCCTCAAGGCCGGCTGGATCACCGAAGACGAGCTTGCAGCCGAAGAAGTCTCGGCTGACGAAGCCGTTGGTGCGTGAGGTGAAACCGCATCGCACCGAACCCGCCCTTGGACGAGATGAACGATCGCACCTGCATCGTTACGCGCAAACAAGCCGAACCGGATGATCTGATCCGGTTCGTCGTCGGCCCGGATTCGGCCGTCGTTCCCGACATCAAGAGAAATCTGCCCGGCCGCGGTTGCTGGGTGAGCGCCGACCGCCTACATATCGACAAGGCTGCGGCGAAGAACCTCTTTGCCCGCGCCTTCAAGGCACAGGTGGTCGTGCCGCCCGATCTTGGCGGCATGGTCGACGGGCTGCTTTCCAGGCACGCTCTGGGCATGCTTGGTCTTGCCCGCAAGGCAGGCGCAATTTCGCTTGGTGCTACCAAGGTCGAGAGCGCGGTGCGCGGCGGATTGGCGCTTTTCGTGCTGCATGCTTCCGAGGCGTCCGATGACGGCGTGCGCAAGATCAGCCAGGCGCGACGGGCGACGGTCCATCTCGGTGGGCCCGCTATCCTTGCCTACAAACTTTTCTCCGAGGCCGAGTTGAGCTTGGCATTGGGGGGTACAAATGTGATACATGCTGCCGTTCTCGCGGGAGACGCGGGCAGGGCGGTCCAGAAGCGCATGGTTGCGCTCGACCGGTATCGGGGCGGTTCCCCGGACGATCTGGCAATGCTTGCGGCTGTTGCTGACGAAGATGATGCCGCAGAGGATATGGAATGAGCGATACGAAATCGGGTGACGACAATACGCTGAGTGT
>NZ_RZRR01001334.1:0-1002 GCF_003998555.1 Mesorhizobium sp. M7A.F.Ca.CA.002.09.1.1
GGCCTCGAGATCGGTCCCGGCGAAAAGCTGACCGAGCGCTGGATCGAGAGCCGTTTCGGTGCATCGCGAACCCCGGTCAGGGCAGCACTGCTGCGGCTCGAGACCGAGGGGCTGGTCGGCAGGGACGGGCGCGGCTGGACGGTGTCGCCGATCAATCTGGCTGAACTCGAGCAGATCGCCGTCTACAGGGAGGCGGTCGAGGTTGCGGCAGTTCGCCTGACATGCGGCCTGGCGGACCGGAGCGCCATCGATGTCATCCAGGCGATGCTCGAATCCTGCGACAACGACACGCCGCGCGAGGAATGGCATCGCGTCGGCATGGATTTTCACATCGAACTGGCGCGTCTGTCGGGCAATGAATTCCTGTTCCGGGCGGTCCGTGATGCCATGACACGCCTGTCACGGGCGCGCTGGCTGGAGGTTCGCGACGAAGCGGCCCTCAGCCGCGCCTGGGCCGAACATCGCGCCATACTGGCGGCGGCACGCCGTGGCGACGCCGATGAAGCCGCGCGCCTGCTCTCGGTCCACATTGTCGGCAGCCGCGACCGGCTGGTGACGTCGCTCGCCAACGATCGGCGCGGTCTTCGCGCCAGAGGCTTTGCCGTCGTTGCTGCTTAAGGTGGATGAAGGGGCGCAAAGCGGCGTCTGGACGTGTGCGCACTTTCGCCCTCGCTTCGCAGACGCCGATGGCGTAAGGAGCGGCGATGGAAAACAACCGATTTGAAACACCTGTGACTGTGAAGTCAGTCGCGGCGGGAAGCACTCAGCTCTTGCGCACGGCGCGTGAGGCTTCCGACTACCTCCTCAACAGCTGGCCCGGCAAGCGCAGCCCCAAGCATCGCGCGGCCCTGCAGGCCTGCCATGACGCACTCGCCGGCGACAAGCCGGCGATGAACGCCAGGCGCGCCTTCATTGCGGCGGCGCGCGAAGTGGACGTCTTTGTCAGCGACAAGGCGCCGGCCTGACACAAGGCGACATCCGAGGCGGCAATCCGGATTGAGG
>NZ_RZRR01001335.1:0-1000 GCF_003998555.1 Mesorhizobium sp. M7A.F.Ca.CA.002.09.1.1
CGCTAACCAGTTGCCTGAGTCGCTTTGCGGTCGCTTGCGGTGTTGCATCGCCAAACAGCATCTGCTCGTCGGGGAAAGTCGGCAATGCGATGTCGGTGGCGGCAAGGGCTTCGACGATCGCTGCCTGTGCATCCTCGCGATTGCGCCAAAGCCGCGGCCGGTAGTTGGGATCGAAGGCGACAAGTGAACCGGCCGAGCGCGCCTTGGCGACAGCCGCCAGCAATACGGCGCGCGCGGCCTCATCCAGAATTGCCAAAGTGATTCCGGAAAAATAGACAAGCGCCTGATTTACCAGGTTTTCCGACAATGCAACCGGGTCTGAGGCGAGCTGCCGCGCGGCGGCGTCGCCGCGCCAGTAGGTGAAGGAACGCTCGGCCCCGGTCAGCGTGATGGCATAGAGGCCAGGCCGTGCGCCCGCTATGATCGGGCTGGAGCCGATGCCGATGCCGTTCTGGCCTAAGAAATCGATCTGGGCTTGCGAGAACGGATCGTCGCCGAAGGCCGAGACATAGGTTGCCGGCCGCTCAGTGCTCAGCGCGTGCAGCGCCCACAGCGTGTTGAACGTGTCGCCGGCAAAGCCCATGCGCCAGTTCGGTCCGGTCTGGCCCGACAGTTCGAGCATGCATTCGCCGATCGAGGCGACGCCGGTTCCCGCCATCTACAATCCTCCAGTGCTTCCCGGTGCTGTAGCTTTTTGCCATCGGCAGCGCCATGCTTGGCAAGCAGGGTTTTTTCCGCCACAGCGTTTTCCCACAGGCTGGCGGGATGCGATCCGTTCGGCAGAGCGTTGTCTGCAGAAGAGGAACCGGTTTGGCATCGATATGGCGTTATCTTCTGGCGGGTCTTGGTCTGGCTGCCTTGCTGGTCGGCATTCTCGCGGTCGTCTTCCTGACGGCGCCGCGTTCGTCGCTGCCAGCCGGCCCGGATGTCGCGCGGACGAAGAAAACCGACAACGGGCTGTACGTGGCGAGTTTCGTGCCGGAACGGGGCGTGGTGCGGC
>NZ_RZRR01001336.1:0-999 GCF_003998555.1 Mesorhizobium sp. M7A.F.Ca.CA.002.09.1.1
GGCCTCGACCGACTTGTCGACGACGAAAGCGAAATCGCGCTTGACCGCCTGGAAGGGCGACAGTTCCAGTTTCGGCTTGGTTTTCGTCGGCTTGGCCTTCGGTTCAGGCACGCCATCGACGAAGACCTCGAAGCCGCACAGCGGGCCGGAAACATCGAGGCCCTCCAGCGTCTTCGGATGGAATTCACCGAAAGTGCCGAGTACGGTTTTCGGGCCGAGCTTGATCGTGCCGGAACGGCCGGGATGATACCAGGCCGGGCCGCGGGCCTCGATCTGCAGCCGGTCGACAGGCGCACCGCAGGCTTCAAGTGCGGCGATCGCATCGGCCTTGGCGTCGAACACGCCGACTGGACCGGAATTGCCGGCCCAGTTGCGGCCGGAACCGTCGAGCTTGGCGGTGCCGCGGCGCACGCCGGCGGCGACGCGCCGCTGCTGGTCGGCGCCGTCGCCCTCATAGGTACCCGACACTTCGAACAGCGCCACGTCGCCAATACCCTTGTCGGCATTGCGCTGGGCAGCCGCGATCAGCCCCGGCAGCAGCGAGGGCCGCATGTCGGACATATCGGCGGCGATCGGGTTGGCAAGCTTCAGCGCGGTCTGGCCGCCGCCGAACAGCTCGGCATGCTTGGCCGGAATGAACGACCAGGTAACGGCTTCCATCATGCCGCGCACGGCAAGCGCGCGCTTGGCCGTGCGGGTACGGACCTGCAGCGTGGTGAGGATCTTTGCATTGACCGCGTCATGCGCACCGAGCGGCTGCGGCGCGATGTTGTCGACACCGTGGATGCGCATGACCTCCTCGACCAGGTCTGCCTTGCCATCGACGTCGGGGCGCCAGGACGGCACGGCGACATCGACGACATCGCCCGAGCCCTCCGGCTTGAAGCCGAGGCGCGACAGGATGTCGAGGCTTTCCGCGCTGGGAACCTCGATGCCGGTCAGCCGCTTCACTTCCGAAAGCGGGAAGGAAACGATCTTCGGCGTGTGACCGGCATAACC
>NZ_RZRR01001337.1:0-999 GCF_003998555.1 Mesorhizobium sp. M7A.F.Ca.CA.002.09.1.1
AGATATCAGGCCACCTGTCGGAAGCCGGCCACGATCTGGCTGAAATCGCGGCAGCGGCGCGGGCGGCGGCTAAGGACATAGTTTCGCTCGGCATGTCGCTGTCGTCCTGCTCGATCCCGGGCCAGCCGCACGAAGACAGATTTGGCGAGAACGATGGCGAACTCGGCCTTGGCATTCACGGCGAGCCGGGCGTCGAGCGGATTGCGGTGCAGAGCGCCGACAGGCTGGTGGCGATCATGGCGGAGCGCCTCGCGGCACGGCTTGATCCCAAGGCCACCTACGCCTTGCTGATCAACAATCTCGGCTCCGTGCCGCCGCTGGACATGTCCGTTATCGCCAATGCGGTGCTTGCCTCGCCGTTGGCCAAAACCATCAAACTGACGATCGGGCCGGGCCCGCTGATGACGGCGCTCAACATGAACGGCTTCTCGCTGTCGCTGATCCGGCTGGATGCGGCGCGCGAAACCGCCTTGCAGGCGCCGGTCGGCCCGCATGCCTGGATACCGGCAAAGCCGGTTGTTTCACCTGCCGTCGTGCCGATGGCGAAAGCGGCCGGACAAAGCGTGGCACGCAAGCCCAGCCAGGATGCGCGGACCCGGTCTCTTCTCGTTACCATCTGCGAAAGGCTGATCGCGCTCGAAGCGACTTTGAACGGACTGGACGCCAAAACAGGCGACGGCGACACCGGTTCGACGGTGGCGACCGGCGCGCGCAGTGTTCTCGAGCGGCTCGACACGCTGCCGCTTGCCGAGCCTGCAGCCACCCTTGGCGCGATAGGCGACATTCTGAGCGCGTCGATGGGCGGCTCCAGCGGCGTGCTGCTGTCGATCTTCTTCACGGCGGCGGCGCAGGCTCTGGGCGGCGGCGCGAGCCTGCCCAGAGCGTTGCTTGCCGGCCTTGAACGGATGACCTTTTATGGCGGCGCCAGAATTGGCGATAGAACCATGGTCGATGCGCTGGAGCCGGCGCTCAAAGCACTCGACGCGAACGGCCTGGAGG
>NZ_RZRR01001338.1:0-993 GCF_003998555.1 Mesorhizobium sp. M7A.F.Ca.CA.002.09.1.1
CCATCCAGCAGAGCCTGCATTTCCGGCGCCCGGAATTTCAGCGACAGCGACATGCCTGGCGCGATGCCGCCGAAAGCGGCGAAGGCGGCGGCGTTGGCATGGACGATGGTGGCAGCCCGGTCGAAGATGATCAGCGGATCGGCGACGGCGGCGGCCAGATATTCACCCGAGAGCCTCTGCAGGCCGGTGGCCTCGATGGCGGCTCCGCTGCCAGTGGATTGGCGCGCGCCGGCGGCCGGCAGTATTGCCGCTGCAAATAGCAACAGCAGCGCCGCGAGGACGACATAGGCTGAAATCCCGGCCAAGGCATAAACGGCGACGACCGCGACGACGCCGGCCGCAAGCAGCCAGCGGCTGTTCCACAGCCGTGCGGCCATGGTTTGCGCGATGCCTCTCTGCTCTGTGTCCAGGTCAGCCATCTGCCCGCGGGCCCGCACCCCATGCCTTCGCACCCGGTCCACGGTGGCGGAAAAACTTCCACTAGACCGTTCCGGAGGCTCCCCATAGCATGAGTCCGGAAGCTGGAAAGGGTTCGTCTCGATGAAAAAAGCCAAGGAAAGTCCCGCCGCGCCAACTTCGGGGCCGCTGAAGATCAGGATCGGCGGCAAGGAACGGGAGTTCGACATCGAAAACCCCGTGCTTCCCGACTGGGTCGAGGACAACAAGCTGACTGCCGGCGGCTATCCCTACGACAAGAAGATGAAAAGTGATGAGTATGACGAGACGCTCGAGAAGCTGCAGATCGAGCTGGTCAAGGCGCAGGCCTGGCTGCAGTCGACCGGCAAACGGGTGATGGCGCTGTTCGAGGGCCGCGACGCTGCCGGCAAGGGCGGCACGATCTTCGTGGTGCGCCAGTACCTCAATCCGCGCACGGCACGCAACGTGGCGCTGACCAAGCCGACCCCGACCGAACTGGGGCAATGGTACTACCAGCGCTATGTCGACCACTTCCCGACTTCAGGCGAATTCGTCACCTTCGACCGCTCCTGGTAC
>NZ_RZRR01001339.1:0-993 GCF_003998555.1 Mesorhizobium sp. M7A.F.Ca.CA.002.09.1.1
GCCGTGTCTGGCCCTGCCGTGTCTGGCCCTGCGGCGGTGCAGGAGCGTCGAGATCGTATAGCGGCAAGACATCCGCCGGTTGACCATCGGCACCGGTCGGAACGGCATCGAGGCTGATGCGAGCCTGGGCGTCGAGCGGGCCGAACTGACGTGCGGCGATAAGCAGGCTGGCGCCTCGGATCTGGTCGGCCGGCAACTCGAAGACGAACAGGCCGCTTCTCTCCAGCCCTGGATCGACGGCATGTGGCGGCATATCCTGGCGATAGCTGAGCCGCTCCGTCTGGCGGTAGCGCAGGCCGGTCGGGCCTTGCCAGGTGCCGTCGGCGACCGTGGTGGAGGTGCTGGTGGCGGTGAGATTGGTCGCTGCCACCGCCCACAGTCCGCTGGTGGTCAGCAGCCTTTCCTGGCCGAACTGGTTGGTCTTCAGCGTGCGCGCAAAGACCATTCTGTCGAGGCGGACATCGAAGCTGCGCGCCCGCACCGTGTCGTGCATGGCGCCATCAATGGGGATCGGCGCGGTGAGTTCGGCATAATGCGGCTTCGACACCTGCATGCCGTAGCTGAGCACCACGGTGGCGGCGACGATCAGGAGATTGCCGATGGCGCGGATCCTCATGAGCCGCTCTCGGGCAGGTCGGCGACCGGCATGGTGACGGTGCCGAGCCGATAGGAATTGAACCAGCCCGGCGTGCCGTAAAGATTGTCGCGCGGCTTGAAGATCTCGGCGGTGACGCCGAAGCTGAGATTTGCCGGCACGGCGGCGTTACCGGCAAGCGGCCAGACATAGGCCATGCGTTCGGTCATGCCGGGATGCAGTTCCGGCGTCAGCGTCGAATCGCGGGCCAGCGCGATCATCGGCGTGGAATCGGGCAGGTCGATCCCGTCCGGCTTGAAGACGTTGAAATAAGCCTTGTCGGATTGCGCCGTGCGATTGGTCAGATCGGCCTCCAACACCAGCGCCTTCTGGCCTGGTTTCAGCGCCACGCCATAGAG
>NZ_RZRR01001340.1:0-992 GCF_003998555.1 Mesorhizobium sp. M7A.F.Ca.CA.002.09.1.1
GGTCAAGTCGCTGCGCGCCGGCGCCAAGGTCGAGATCCCCGACGCCAACCTGAAGAAGGCGGTCGATACGCTGGAAAGCGCCAAGTAAGACTGGCAGCTTTTTGAAAAAGGGGCGCGGCAGCCAGGGGTTGCCGCGCCCTTTTCATTCATTGCCGTCTTTACGAGGCAGGCGCCGCTATGCCTCGCATCACGTAGTTGACGGCCTTGCCGATGGTCGCTTCGTCCTCGTCGAGCCGGTTGGTCAGCAGATGTCTCCAGGCGAAGGAGGCGATCAGGTCGGCGACGACAGCTGAATCGATTTCGGCCGGGATTTCGCCCCTTGCCTTGGCGCGTTCGATGATCTGGGCGGTATGGGACCGTCGGCCCAGTGAGTAGTCGGCAAGGGCCGCGGCCGCGGTCGCGTCCGACTGTGCCTCGGCGATCAGCGACCGGAACACGCTTCCCGACGATGTCTCGCGCCAGTGGGCGAACAGGTTTTTCAGGAAGCCGACGAGATCCTCCTCCAGCCGCCCGGTATCGGGAACATCGACGCGCTTCTGGCGCTGGTAGACCTCAAGCAGCAACGCCGCCTTGCTCGGCCACCAGCGATAGATGGTGGGTTTGCCGGCGCGGGCCCGCCGCGCCACCGCCTCGATCGAGAAACCGGCATAACCGGCTTCGACCAGTACGGTCTCGGCGGCTTGGAGAATGGCCTCGGCGCTGTCGGGATTGCGCCGCGCACCGATCGATCTGCGCGCCGGATCGGCGTCCTCGGCCATCTCTGTCGTCCTCGCCAAACACTTCGCCGGCAATATAGGTGACCCGACGCTCAAACGAAACGGCGCGTTTTCAAGCTTCTGGAGACTGGCTAGTCGGGGCAGGGGTTGGTCGTTTTCTGGGAACCTTACCGGCGTGTTGGTTGGCGAGGTCCCAAAAGCAAAACCCGCCGGGACGGCGGGTCACTGGTGCAAATCAGCACCATGGACGAAAATGTAGCATAGCTGCTCTCACCC
>NZ_RZRR01000133.1:0-8768 GCF_003998555.1 Mesorhizobium sp. M7A.F.Ca.CA.002.09.1.1
GCCGAATAGCTGACCGAAAAAGCGTCGGCACCCTGCTCGATCACCAGGTCCGTCAAATTTGGCTCATAGGTGCCCCAGTCGCGGTCACGCACGATATAGGCGATGGCGCGCAGCACTTCGGTGCCGCCATGGCGGATGGTGCGCAGATTGCCGTTGACGAAGTCGGCGCTGAGCGAGCCTGCGCTGAGCCTGACCGGCTCGGCCTCGACCACGCGCGTGCCGTAGAGCAGGAAAGTGCCGGCGGTCATTTCGGCAAGGCGTCGAGTTGCACCGGTTGCCGGCTCGCGGCCCCAGCATAGGCGGCCTCGACCAGCGCGAATGTCCTAAGATTGTCGGCGCCCGAGGTCGCCGGCTCGGTCCCCTTTGCCAGGCAGTCGACCCAGTGCTGCTGGATGGCTACGACGCTTTCCTGGATGTTGTGCCAGGGCCGCGACGCCCAGGCCAGCAGCGGCGGCGAGACGTCGGTGACGGCCGTGCCGCTCTTGCCGGTGACGGTCAGCCGGTATCCCTGCGCCAGCCGGATCGTGCCGTCGCTGCCATCGATCTCGATCAGCGTTTCGGGAAACGGCTCGGTGGCGAGCTTGGTCGCGTAGCTGCAGTCGACCACGGAGGTTGCGCCGCTCTTGTGGTCCATCAGCATGGTCGCCACATCCTCGCCCGCAATGGCGGGATTGATGCGGGCGATTCGTGTCGTGATGGTCGAGACGTCGCCGAGCAGGAAACGGGCGATATCGAGGATATGGATACCGAGGTCCTCGATGATGAAGCGCTTTCCCGTCGCCAGATAGGGCTGACCGGAAAACACGTCATAGGCCGAGCGGAAGGAGATACGCCCGAAGAAGGGCGTGCCGATCTCGCCGCTATCGAGCACGGTCCGCACCGCCTGGATAGGTGACTGCCAGCGAAAATTCTCATGCACCATCAGCGGAACGCCGGCTTCCGCGCATGCCTTGACCATCGCCTTTGCGTCGGCAAGCGTCGGCGCGAACGGCTTTTGGCAGATCACCGGAACGCGGTGGGCGGCCGCCATTTCGACAAGCGGACGATGGCTGGGCGCGGTGGTGGCGATATCGACGAAGTCCAGGCTTTCGCCGGCAAATAGTTCCGCCGCATCGGTATAGCGCTTCGCAATGCCGAACTGGTCACCGACGATCCGCAACCGTTCCGGGTCACGGTCGCAGATGGCGATGATCGAGGCGCCCGCTATGTCGCGCCAGGCATGCATCTGGTTGACGGCAAAGAAGCCGCAGCCGATCAGCGCTCCCCGCAGTTCCGCCATGCTCAGCCTGCCTTTGCCATCTGCATCAAGGTGACACGTTGCTGAAGCCGGCGCTGTGCCTGGTCGACGACGACGGCGACGATGATGACGAGGCCCTTGATCACCATCTGCCAGAACGAACTCACGCCCATCATCACCAACCCGTCCGAAAGAATGCCGATGACGAAGGCGCCGACGATGGTGCCGCCGATCGTGCCGCGGCCGCCCGACATCGAGGTGCCGCCGAGCACTGCCGCCGCAATGGCGTTGAGCTCGAAGCTTTCGCCCGTCGCCGGATGCGAGGCCATCAGCTCGGACGAGATGATCAGGCCGACGATCGCCGCGCAGAAACCGGAGAACATATAGACGAACATCTTGACCATGTTGACCCGGACGCCCGAAATCCGCGACGCCCGTTCATTGCCGCCGACGGCGAAGATATGGCGACCGAGTGGCGTGTACTTGGCGAGATAGGCGGCTCCCAGTGCAACGACGATGAGGATCCAGATCGCCACCGGCAGGCCAAGCAGCCGACCGGCCCCGAGGAAGCCGAAGCCGGTGGTGCCAAGCTCCGGCTTGCCGACGAGGTTGGGAAAGGTGCGGCCATCCGACGACAGCAGCGCCAGGCCGCGCGCGACATAGAGCACGCCGAGCGTGGCGATGAACGGCGCGACGTTTAGCCTGGTGATCAGCAAGCCGTTGACGGCGCCGATCAATATGCCGACGGCAAGCGTGATCAGCGCGATCTCAAAGACGTTGAAATAGATGGTGTAGCCGATCTGCAGGTCGATGCCGTTGAGCACGAGATACCCGGCCACCATACCGCACAGGCCGACGATCGAACCGACCGAAAGGTCGATGCCGCCGGTGATAATGACGAAGGTCATGCCCATCGCCAGGAACGCATTCAGCGCCACGTGCTTCGACATCAGGATCAGATTGGCGGTCGACAGGAAATTAGGCGCCGCGATCGAAAAGAAGATCAAGACGGCGATGAGCGCGATGAAGGTTCTCGCCTTCATCAGCGTCAGCAGCAGCGAGCCGCTCGAGACGGAGGGGACAGCCGCCTTGGCCGGGATGTCAGTCATGGGCGGTTTTCTCCGTGTGCGGGGTCGGCCCGTGGCCAAGTGCCGAGGCGGAGACAAGGGCTGCCTCCGTCGCCTCGGAGCGATCGAACATGCCCGTCAGTTTTCCGTTGCTCATCACCGCAATGCGGTCTGACAGCGCCATCACCTCATCGAGATCCGAGGTGGCGAAGAGAATGCCCAATCCATCGCGCGACAGTTTGCGCATGGTGCGGAAGACGTCGGCCTTGGCGCCGACATCGATGCCTCGGCTGGGCTCGTCCATCAGCAGCACCTTGGGCCCGGTGAGCAGCGCCTTGCCGATCACCACCTTCTGCTGGTTGCCGCCCGACAGCGACGACACCTCTTGCGCCGGGTCGGCGACCCTGATCGCCAACTCCCGCACCACCTGCGTCACCGCCTGCCTTTCGTCAGCGCCACGGATGTGGAACAGGCGGGCAAAGCGCGACAGGCTGGCCAGCGTCAAATTGCTGGCGACCGAAAGGATCGAGACAAGCCCTTCGCGCTGGCGATCCTCGGGGATCAGCGCCAGCCCGCGCCGGATGCGCCGCGTCGTATCGCGCTCCTTGACCTTTCTACCGCCAATGAAGATGTCGCCGGTCGAATGGCCGTGGCGGCCCATGATGCAGTCGAACAGTTCGCTGCGCCCGGCGCCCATCAAGCCGTATATGCCGAGGATCTCGCCGGCACGCAGCGACAACGACACATGGTCGACGGCAAGTCCGCCGGTGGCACGAGGCAGGCAGATCTCCTCGGCACGAAAAATCTCTTCGCCCGGAAGATGGCCGTCGGCCTTGGCGAAGTCCTTGGCGTCGGAGCCGATCATCTGGCGAACGATCCACTGCGTGTCGACGTTCTTCATCTCTTCCTGGCCGGTGATGCGGCCGTCACGCAGCACGGTGATGTAGTCGCCGATGCGGATCAGCTCTTCGAGCCGGTGCGAAATGTAGACGATCGCCACGCCGCGCGCCTTGAGGTCGGCGATCACCTTGAACAGGATCTCGACTTCCGCAGCACTCAGCGCCGAGGTCGGCTCGTCCATGATCAGGATGCGTGCATCGAGCGAAACCGCCTTGGCGATCTCGACCAGCTGCTGCTGGCCGATGCGCAGATCCTCGACCAGCATGTCGGGCCGGATGCCGGCCTGTAGGCGTTCCAGAAATTCCGCAGCGCGGTTTTCCTGTTGCGCGTGGTCGATTTTGCCGAAGCGGTTGGTGATTTCTCGGGTGGCGAAAATATTCTCGGCGACGCTCATATTGCCGAACAGGTTCAGCTCCTGGAACACCATGCCGATGCCACGGTTCACCGCGTCACCGGATGACGAGAAGGAAACCTCTTCGCCTTCCAGCAGGATGCGGCCGGCGGTCGGCCGTTCGACACCGGCGATGATCTTCATCAGCGTCGACTTGCCGGCGCCGTTCTCGCCGACCAGCACGTTGACCGCGCCCTTGCGCACCTCGAAATTGGCGCGCTTGACCGCAACGGTGCCGGAATAGACCTTGGAGACGTCCTCGAGCTTCAGAATGATTTCGCGCTCCGCGATCGCGCTCATGGCTTCGGCCCGATCTCTGCCTCCGCCGGCGTCACCAGCGGCAGGTCCTGGCCGCTCCCCAGCGTATAGGCGCCGAGCACCTTGGCACTGCGGCCTTCCAGCGCCTCGCGCGGCAGCTTGGAAAGCACCGTCTTGTCGGCATAAGCGTTGAAAGCCTTGCCGAACTGGGCGAAGTCGATCTGGTTGGTGAAGTCGTTGAACTGGATGAAGTCCAGGCTGTCGCGCAGCGCGGTACCGCGCACCGCCGGTCCGATCTGCACCCGTGCATCGGCTTTGCCGTCGCCGTCGACATCGACGTCGACCGTTGCCGCACGCGACTGTGTGTTGGCCGCGATAATCTTGCCTTCCAGCCGAACCGCGAAAGTCCAAGGCGAATTCGCCTGCTTGTTCGGATTGCCGTATTTGGCGCCGGCAGCCGCTGGGTCGGTTGTCGCCAGTGTGTGAACCTGCGCAAACGGTCCGGCTTTCTGCTGGAGATAGGGCACGACCTTTGCCGCCCATATCTCTTCGACCATCTTGTCTGGATTGAAGGTGGCAGCGTTGTTGCCGTCGTCCGATTTCGTCGGCAGGATCTTGCAGGCGGTCAGGCTGATGCCGACCATCACGGTAAGGATCGGCCAGTTCGGCTTGGTGTTCAGCATGGCGGCCTGTCGTTCAGCATCGTGGGCGGCCCACGGAAAATGGCGGCGAGGGGCGATCCTGGGTTCGCCCCTCGCTATTCAAATCACGCTGGCTCAGTTCGTCAGCGCGAAGGTCTCCAGCTTGGCGGCATTGTCGCCATTGACCAGAACGCAGTCCATCAATTGCTTTTCCTTGGCCGGCGACTTCTTGTTCTTGATGAAGTCGTTGGCCTGCTCGACCGCCATCTGCGCCTGCGCGAAGGCGGGCTGCAGCACCGTTGCCTTGATGCCGCCCGAGGTGATGGAGTCGCGAACATCGTTCGATCCGTCGAAGCCGACGACGATGACATCCTTGCGGTTCGCCGCGGCAAGTGCCGCATAGGCGCCCATCGCCATCGTATCGTTGCCGGAGATCACGCCCTTGATGTCGGGGTTGGCCTGCAGGATCGATTCCATCGTGGAATAGGCTTCCGTCTGGCTCCAGTTGGCCGACTGCTGGGCGACCATCTTCAGGTCCGGATAGTCGTCGATGACGTCGTGATAACCCTTGGAACGAATGCCGGCATTGGTGTCGGATTCCTTGCCGACCAGCTCGACGAAATTGCCCTTCTCGCCCATCAGCTTGACGAATTCCTGCGCGCCGAGCTGGGCGCCCTGGTAGTTATTGGAGACGATCTGCGCGACGGCGACGCCGGTGGCGTTGATCTCGCGGTCGATCAGGAAGGACGGAATGCCTGCGTCCTTGGCCTTCTGTACCGCGGCGACGGTGGCGTCGGCGCCGGCATTGTCGAGGATGATCGCCTTGGCGCCGCGGCCGATCGCGGTGTCGATCAGCTCGGACTGCTTGTTGGCGTCGTCGTCATGGACCAGCACCAGCGCCTCGTAGCCGAGTTCCTTGGCCTTGGCTTCGGCGCCGACGGCTTCCGCCTTGAAGAACGGATTGTCGTGCGAGGGCGTGATGATGGCAATGAGATCCGCCGCATAGGCGGGCACGGCCGTGCCAAGCGCCAGCATGCCGGCGAAAGCCGCAAGCGTCATTCTGCGTGTAAGTTTCATGAAGTCCTCCCGTTTGAAAAATTGCCTTGGTTACCGAAAGCATCTGTCGGCATCCGAATTCGTCAGGCGGCGCGGGCGGCGGATCGCTTCGGGGCTAAAGAGCCGTTTGCCGGCTTCCCTCCACGGATCGTTGCTCCCCAGCCATCCTCCACTCGCCCACCGTACTCCTGCCAAAACCCTGTCGATCCGAGCCATGAACAGCTAAGCCAACTGGTATGATGAGTCAACCACGAATTCAGGTGATATGTACCTGATGAGCTACGATGCCGAGCGTCGGCAACGGTACGGCGACGTCGCGGCGGCAGCGCCTCTCCTCTTCAGGTGATACGCTGAATGCTGGCGGCGATCTCTTCCGGCTCGAACACGCGCTTCCAGTCGTCCCGCATCAGCACCGGCTTGCCGAACTCGATCGCCTTGTTGCAGGCATCCGAGAAAACGCCCTTGGTCTCGCCGAAAATGACGGCGCCCAGCACGTTCATATGGCCGAGCAGGAAGTCGAGCGCCGCCTGCTGGTCGACGCCGCGTGCCACGACCTCGTCGACGGCTTCCTTCATGACCACCAGCAGCGAGGCGCACACCGTCTCCGAAAGCCCGGGTTCCAGCAGCGCCATCTGTTCGACGCTGACGCGGTGCGAACGCATGACCGGCGCCCAGATGATCTTCGCGATCGCCTCGCCCTTGGCGTAATCCTCTTCCGGCCCCTGCATCAAGGCGCTGACCATATGCTGCTTGGCCTTGACGCCGCCGAAATAGTCCTTCTTTGCCGCCATATCTGTTTCGTCGTTGAAGATCGGCGGATGGCAGGGGTGGGTGACGAAATAGGTGAGGTCCGGTCGATTCGGCAGGTGGCCGGCGAAGGGTGCCGCCGCGTCGAGCACCACCACCATGGTGCCCGGCGCCAGCTTGCTCTCGATGCTGGTCGCCACCTTGCCGATATGCGTGTCGGGAACGGCCAGGATCACCACATCGGCGCCCTTGAGCGCTTCGTCGGCGCTGACAGTATCGAAACCCAGCCCGGTCTTCAGCCGTTCGCGGCCGGCATCGCTGACCTCGACATGGCGTATTGTGTAGGGCGACCCGCGAAAATTGGTCGACAGGCGGTAGCCCATTTTCCCACCGGCACCGAACAGCGCAATCGTTGTCATTTGGTCACTACTCCTGATCTCAGCGGACGGTATCGCCCGTCGTCAACTGATCAACTGGTATAATCACGCTACCACATTTTGGCAATCCGATAATGACAATGAGGATGCGGGTCATGTGCTTCGCCGCGTCATCGGCTGCCGCCCTCGCAAGCTCAAGCACGAGAACCATGGATGACGCGCTCGGGATATGATCTCTAGATCACCAGAAGAAGCCCGCGCTTGCCCGCTGAGTGCGCATGAGCGCTGCTCTGCCATCCCCAGAAATAGGAGGCATGTGATAGGGGTCGGAGGTCGGGCCGGGCGCTACTTCAAAAGATCGACCAGCATGTCGAAAGCCGCATCGATATCGCCGCGAACCGCCGCCTGAACTGCCTGCTCGTCCCGGTCGCGCAGGGCCGCAAACATCTGTTGATGGTATGTGTTCGCGGTCGAGTAGGATCCATGCAGCATATTGAAATAGGGGCTGATCTGCAGCCATAGATCCTTGATGATCTTGAGCAGGGTTTCGGATCCCGCTGCTCGGTAGATTGCGAAGTGGAAGGTATAATTCGCCCTGAGATAGGCCTTTACGTCGTCCGCGCCATTCGCGCGTTCCAGTGAGTCCAGATCGCGCGCGAAAATCGCAAGATCCGCATCACTGCGGTTCTGTGAGGCCCAGCCGGCGGCGATGGCCTCTATCTCAAAACGTACATTTCGCAAATCGGTGAGCCGCTCGCGGCTGAGCGCCGGAATACCAATGGAGCGCCCGGATACTACCGTCAGCGCGTTGGCTGCCGTCAGGCGCCGCAGCGCTTCCCTGACCGGCATCGGACTGACGCCAAAGGCGTCGGCGAGGCTCTGAACCGTGACCATCTCGCCCGGCACGATGCTGCCGTCGAGAATCAGTTCGGTGACCTGGTTGTAGACCCGGTCCTGCAGAGTTTCCTTGGACAGTGGAATGATCTCGACACCAGGCTTCCTGAACGCCGATCCAGCCATCTCCGGTCAACCTTCCCGCCCATGGGCGACACTATTGCTTGTGCCGGAATGCAAGGTTCGTGGTGCCACGTCAAGCGGCCGACATAGCCCGTTTTGATATAAACGATTTCATCATTGATATTTGATCAAATCATGATACGGTCGCTGGCATCGAATGACAAGGGTTTACGTTTTGTGCCCTTGGGAGGCATTTGGTCGTTCTGTTTGGGAGGAGTTCCACATGGGTATCGGATCGAAAGTCCGGCGGCTCGCGCTGCTGGCCGGCATGGCTGCGTGCGCCTTCGGCCTGTCCGCCGCGCAGGCCGCCGAGAAGCACAAGATCTTTCTCAGCATGAGCTACATCGGCAATGATTGGCAGGCGGAGGCGGCCAATATGGTCAAGGCCATGGCCGCTCATAAGAGCCTGGCCGACAAGGTCGACCTGCAGGTCCAGGTCGCTGGCCCCAACGCGCAACGCCAGATTCAGCAGATCAACGCAATGGTGCAAAGCGGCGCCGAAGCCATTGTCGTGTATCCGATCTCGCCGACCGCGCTCAACCAGGTCGTCAAGAATGCCTGCGACAAGGGCGTGAAGGTCTTTGCGTACGACGCCGAGATCACCGAGCCTTGTGCCTACAACGTCCACATAGACCAGCTGGAAGCGGGCAGGGTGACCGCCGAATGGCTGGTCAAGAAGCTCAATGGCAAGGGCAACATCATCGCCATCACGGGCGTCCCGGGAACATCCGTTGACGATCAGCGGACAAAGGCCGCCAAGGAAGTCTTCGCCAAGTATCCTGATATCAAGATCGTCGGCGAGGCTGTCGGCATGTGGAGCCAGGCGGTCGCCCGCACCGAACTTTCGAAAATCCTGGCCACCCGCAATTGGGACGACATCAACGGACTGTGGATGCAGGTCGGCTGCTTCACCGCCAACTCGATGCAGCTCGAGGCTGGCAAGAAGACCAGCGAACTCCTGCCTTGCGCCGGCGAAGGTTCCAATGGCGGCCGCATCCAGATGCTGCCGGAGGGCACCGAAGTCGAAGGTGCCGCTCCTCCTTATGCACCGGCGGGCGCACAACGCATTTCCTATGC
>NZ_RZRR01001341.1:0-990 GCF_003998555.1 Mesorhizobium sp. M7A.F.Ca.CA.002.09.1.1
CGCCGCCCGAGCCGATGACCAGAACCCATTGGCCGGGCTTCGGAATTCCGGCGCCCGTCACCGCATTCCAGGCGGTCAGGCCGGCGCAGGTCAGCGTTGCGGCCTCTTGCCAGTCGAGATGATCGGGCAGCCGCACCGCCCATTGTTCGTCGAGAACCGCATATTCCGCCAGCATGCCGTCCAGCGTGCAGCCGAGCTGGTCGACGAGCCCGGCATGGATGCGGCCGTCGATCCAGCGCGCGAAATAGCTGCCGGTGACACGGTCGCCGACGGCAAAGCGGGTGACGGCAGCGCCGACGGCTACAATCTCACCAGCCCCGTCGCTCAGCGGCACGACGCCCTGGCGCGGCGTCAGCGGATAGGCGCCGTTGAGGATCATCGTGTCGCGCCGGTTGAGCGAGGTGGCGCGAATGCGCACCACGATCTCGTGCGCTCCCGGCTCCGGTCGCGCCTCGTCCCGCAGCACCAGGCTTTCGATTCCGCCGGTCCCTTCAAGGCGATAGCTGCGCATTTCGAACCTCAAATATATAGACTGATCTACATATTATGTAGACCGATTGTCATATTTTGCGCAAGGCCTATAATGATCTCTCCTGACAGAGGTTGACATGGCCAACGACACCCGCACCCGCATACTCGAGACGACTGGGCTGCTGCTCAGGCAGCGCGGCTATCACGGCACCTCGCTCAACGACATATTGAGCGCCAGCGGCGCACCGCGGGGCTCGCTGTATTTTCATTTTCCCGGCGGCAAGGACCAATTGGTCATCGAGGTGACGCGCGCCAGCGTTGCCGACGTGACGGAGAGGCTGGGCGAAGCGCTGGCCGCCGAAAAGGATCCGGCGGTAGCCGTCCATCATATCTACCAGTCGGTGGGGCGCATGCTGGAAGACAACCAGTTTTCACTCGGCTGTCCGATCGCGCCTGTCGTGCTGGACTCGCCCACCGACGTGCCGGAACTGGCGGAGTTGTGCCGCTCGGCCTTCGAAC
>NZ_RZRR01001342.1:0-986 GCF_003998555.1 Mesorhizobium sp. M7A.F.Ca.CA.002.09.1.1
CTCGAAGATGGCCAGGTTTTCGAGACCCACTGCCGTCGCGACCGGATGACCTGACGCCGTGAAGCCGTGGCCGAAATTGCCGATCGTGGCGGTGTTGTCGGCGATCGCCTGATAGATCGCATCGGAGAAAATGACGGCGGCAAGCGGCATATAAGACGACGTGATTTGCTTGGAGACCGTCATGATATCAGGCGTGAAGCCGTATTTCTGAGCGCCGAAGGGCGTACCAAGCCGCCCGAAACCACAGATCACCTCGTCCGCTATCAGAATGATATCATTTGCCCGGCAGATTTTCTCCACGCCTTCCCAGTACCCGACCGGCGGTGGCAGAACGCCGCCGGCTGCCATGAGCGGCTCTCCTATGAAGGCTGCGATGGTGTCAGCCCCTTCTTCGGCGATCACCGCTTCCAGCTCGGCGAGCAGGCGCGCCGTGAAGGCGGCTTCGTCTTCGCCTGCCATGCCGAAGCGATAGAAGTGCGGGCAGGTCAGGTGGCGAACGGGAATGGCCGGCAGATCGAAGTCGCGATGGTTGACCGGCAAGCCTGTCAGGCTGCCGGAGGCGACGGTGATGCCGTGATAGCCCTTGGTCCGTGCCAGGAATTTCTTCTTTTTTGGCCGGCCCAGCGCGTTGTTCATGAACCACATCATCTTGACGATGGTGTCGTTGGCTTCCGAGCCCGACGACGTGAAGAAGACACGCGTCAGGTTTTCCGGCGTCATCTCCACGAGTTTCTCCGCGAGCCGGATGGATGGCTCATGCGCCTTGGAGGAGAAGGTGTGGTAGTAGGGCAGCTTCAGCATTTGCTGATAGGCAGCGTCGGCCAACCGCTTTTCCGAAAAGCCGACGCCCACCGACCAGAGCCCGGCCAGCCCTTCGATGTATTCCTTGCCGCGTTCGTCATACACACGGATGCCGTCGCCGCGGCTGATGATCAGCGGCCCGGTTTCTTCGTGCTGACGCAGGTTGGTGTAGGGGTGCATGGTGG
>NZ_RZRR01001343.1:0-979 GCF_003998555.1 Mesorhizobium sp. M7A.F.Ca.CA.002.09.1.1
GCACATAGACCGTGCCGTCCTTGATCGCATACTGCACGTTCATCAGCCCGCCGACATTGAGCGCGCGGGCAAGGGCTGCCGTCTGGCGCTCCAGTTCGTCGACCAGTTCGGAAGGCAGCGAGTGCACCGGCAGCGAGCAGGCACTGTCGCCCGAATGGATGCCGGCCTCCTCGATGTGTTCCAGAATGCCGGAGACGAAGGTCGCCTTGCCGTCGCAGAGGCAGTCGACATCGACCTCGATGGCGCCGGAGAGATAGGTGTCGAACAGCAGCGGGTTTTTGCCCAGCAGCGTGTTGATCTGGCCGGTCTTGTCGTTGGGGTATTTCTGCTTGATGTCCTCCGGCACCAGGCCGGGCACGGTGTCGAGCAGGTAGGTCTGCAGCATGCCCTCGTCATGGATGATCTGCATGGCGCGGCCGCCGAGCACATAGGACGGGCGCACCACCAGCGGGAAGCCGAGCTCGCCGGCGACCAGGCGGGCCTGCTCGACCGAATAGGCGATGCCGTTCTTCGGCTGGCTCAGGTTGAGCTTGTGCAGCAGCTTCTGGAAGCGGTCGCGGTCTTCGGCGAGATCGATCATGTCGGGCGAGGTGCCGAGGATGGGGATGCCGGCCTTCTCCAGCGCATCCGCCAGCTTCAGCGGCGTCTGGCCGCCGAACTGGACGATGACGCCGACCAGCTCGCCCGAGGCCTGCTCGGCGCGCAGGATCTCCAGCACGTCTTCGGCCGTCAGCGGCTCGAAATAGAGCCGGTCCGAGGTGTCGTAGTCGGTCGAGACCGTCTCCGGGTTACAGTTGATCATGATCGCTTCATAGCCGGCGTCGCGCAGCGCGAAGGCGGCGTGGCAGCAGCAATAGTCGAACTCGATGCCCTGGCCGATGCGGTTCGGCCCGCCGCCGAGGATGACGACCTTCTTGCGCGACGAGACCTGCGCCTCGTTGGCCAGCGCGCCGGCGAACGGCACTTCATAGGTCGAGTA
>NZ_RZRR01001344.1:0-978 GCF_003998555.1 Mesorhizobium sp. M7A.F.Ca.CA.002.09.1.1
TAGGAATCGCGCGGCTTGTAACGCAGGAAGTCGCCGAAGCGGCGCTCCGACAGTCCGAAACCGTAGAAGGGTGCGGTGTCGAAATAGCGCAGGTCGGCATCCCAGGCGCCCTGCAGCGTCTCCATCGCCGCTTCGCGCGAACAGGCGCGGTAAAGGCCGCCAAGTGCGGCGCCGCCGAAACTGACTTCGGTGACCTCCAGAGCTGTCCGACCGATACGGCGTTTTTCCATGCAAAACCTCCCCGTTGCCCGCCGCTGACCGGCGCGCCGTCTATTTTATATCAGTAAAATCTAAAGTGTTGCGCCCAGATGCCAGGGCACGAACTCGTTGTCGCCGTAGCCGAAGTCCTCGCTCTTGGTCTTGCGGCCGGAAGCCGTTTCGACGATCAGTTCGAAGATCTCGCGGCCCATGCCGGCGATGGTCTTTTCACCCGAGGCGATGACGCCGCAATTGACGTCCATGTCCTCTTCCATCTGGTGGTACATGGTCGAGTTGGTGGCGACCTTGATCGACGGCGTCGGACGGCAGCCGAAGCAGGAGCCGCGGCCGGTGGTGAAGACGATGACGTTGGCGCCGCCCGCCACCTGGCCGGTCGCCGAAACCGGGTCGTAGCCAGGCGTATCCATGAACACCAGGCCACTGCCGGTGACTTTTTCGGCGTAACCGAAGACGCCGTTGAGCGGCGTCTGGCCGCCCTTGGCGACCGCACCGAGGGACTTCTCCAGGATGGTGGTGAGGCCGCCGCGCTTGTTGCCGGGCGAGGGATTGTTGTCGATCGAGGCGCCATGCTTGGCGACGTGGTCCTCCCACCACTTCACGAAGCCGTCGAGCTTCTGCGCGATCTCCGGCGTTGCCGCGCGGTAGGCAAGCAGATGCTCGGCGCCGTAGATTTCCGTGGTCTCGGAGAGGATGCCGATACCGCCAACGCCGGCCAGGATGTCGACAGCCGCGCCCAGCGCCGGATTGGCCGTGATACCC
>NZ_RZRR01001345.1:0-975 GCF_003998555.1 Mesorhizobium sp. M7A.F.Ca.CA.002.09.1.1
CAGTTAGTCTATGAATTTAGTATAATTATAGGCTGGAGAGCGCATTCACGGTCAACCGCGCGGCTTAGAATATCGTGCCAATGTTTCAGGCCGAGCCGCCAAGTTTGTTCGGGCGGAAGCCGATCCGGAGAAATCCGGACGGACAGCATTTATGAAGCGCAACGGGGTTCGGCGACGAAATTGTACTGCCCAGCCGAACCGTCTTGCGATTTTCGCGACGTCATTCCCCTTCCGGATAGAGCGCTTTCGCCAGGTCGCGGATCGCATCCGATGTGCGCGGGCCGAAGCCGATCATGTAGGCGCCGTCGAGCACGACCAGCGCCTTCTTGGCTGCCGCCGGCGTTGCCGCCAGCGCGCGGTTGCCGAACACCAGCTCGGCCGACGGCCCGCCCTTGCCGTCGCCCATCATCAGGATGACGTCAGGCGCCATCTCGATCAGTTTTTCCTCCGACGCCGCCTTGTAGCCCTGTACGATGTCCATAGGGTTGAGGCCGCCGGCATAGCGGATGATGGCGTCGGCAGAAGTACCCGCGCCGGCAGCGCTCAGACGTACCAGGCCATGGAAGAACACCACCTTCTTGCGCCGCTCCGGCGGAATTTGCGACGCCAGATCCGCGGCAGCCTGAAAGGCGGTGAGCACCTCGGCGGAAACCGCCTTGCCCTTGTCCTCGAGCCCAAGGCTGGCGGCGATCAACGTGATCTTGTGCTCGATGCCTTGCGGGCTGTTGTCCTGCGGGACCAAGACGATCGGAATTGCCAGCGACTTCAGCACCTCGACCGCTTCAGGAGGCCCGCTGTCTTCTGCGGCCAGGATCAGGTCGGGTCGCAGGCTGGCCAGCCCCTCGACCGAAAGCTGGCGGCGGTAGCCGACATTGGGTTTTTGCGCGACTTCAGGCGGATATTTGCTGCCGCGATCAATAGCGACGATTCGCCCGCCGGCGCCCAGCGCGTGGACGATCTCGGTGACGTCGGATC
>NZ_RZRR01001346.1:0-975 GCF_003998555.1 Mesorhizobium sp. M7A.F.Ca.CA.002.09.1.1
GGCGTGTTCCGCGACGATCCGCAGGAGCGCGCTCGACTGTCCGATCAGCCGCGCCTTGGCCAGCGCCTCTTCGCCGCCCCCGACGATGGCCACAGCTTCGCCCTCAACCCGCATGAACACGGGGAAGGCGTTGAGCTTGGGAGCAGTGTGCGACATGGACGCGAGCGGAATCCTCAATGAGCTTGCAGTTCTACGCGCGAGCGCGAGAAACCAGAAGGAACGCACTCGCGCATCCCTTATCGGGATGCAATTGCTTTTCTGAAAGCATCCCGGCCAAGAGAAAAATATTTCTCATTTACAGATAGAGCGGATTCAAGCTTCTGTCGCAGGCCTTGATTTGTGGCTCTTTTAGCGCCCGGCGAGAAAAGCCGCAAAACTGTTTTTTCTAAATTCTACCAAGTTAGTAGATTAAAGTCGCGACCTCGGGATAGCCAGAATGTCCAACGCCGACGTGGCTGCCGACTGGAACATTACCGGCTCGAGGTGCGTTCTCAAAAGGCCCGTCATGTCGGATCGAAATCCGGCTGCGGAATGCCAACTAAAGGTCGCCACGCGGCTAAAAAGGAGCCCTGTCATCATGAACACAATCATACTCAAGCACGGTATCTGGGTGATCGTGGCCGATGGCGAGAAGGCGCTTTTCCTCAGGAACGCCGGTGACAACAAATATCCGAATCTCGAGGTGGTGCAGGAAATGCAGCAGGACAACCCGCCCACCCGCGAGCAAGGCAGTGACAGCCCCGGCCGATACAGTGATGGTCCCTCCGTACACCGCAGCGCAGTCGAGGATACGGACTGGCACCGCATCGGCAAGGAGCGTTTTGCCGATGAAATCGCCGCCCGGCTCTACAAGCTCGCGCATGACGGCGAGTTCAGCGAGATCGTGCTCGTCGCGCCGCCGGTGGTGCTTGGGACAATGCGCAAAAAGCTGCACAAGGAGGTCGGGGACAAGGTGACCGCCGAAATTCCCAAGAC
>NZ_RZRR01001347.1:0-973 GCF_003998555.1 Mesorhizobium sp. M7A.F.Ca.CA.002.09.1.1
GACCGCGGCAGTCACTTCCGCGCCTGACGTCTCGCCTTGCACGCGCACCGGCCAGACCAGGACATGCAGCGGAAAGCGGTCCTTGATGCGGTGGATGATGTCGCGGATGACGGACCCTGTCGGCGAGGTGACGACGCCGATGACGCACGGCATGAACGGCAGCAGCCGCTTGCGACCGGTGTCGAACAGCCCCTCGGCCTGCAGCCGCCGCTTGCGCTCCTCCAGCAGCGCCATCAGGGCGCCGGCGCCAGCCGGCTCCAGATTGTCGATGACGATCTGGTAGTTGGATTTGCCGGGATAGGTGGTGAGCTTGCCGGTGGCGATCACCTCCATGCCCTCTTCGGGACGGAACTTCAGCCGGCTCATCGTGCCTTTCCACACCACGGCGTCGAGCCGCGCGCGGTCGTCCTTCAGCGCGAAATAGGCATGACCTGAGGAATGCGGCCCGCGATAGCCTGATATCTCGCCACGCACCCGCACATTGCCGAAAACGTCCTCGACCGTGCGCTTCAGCGCGCCGGAAATCTCGCTCACCGTATATTCGGCGGCGTTGGTGCGTGATTCGGATGCTACTTCGCTCATCCGTCGATTGGGGAACGGTTGGGCGCCCGCGTCAAGGCGGTTGCGTCGGGCCAGCCGTTCATAACCCGCACACCTGGCCCTGCCTACCAGCCGGGCAGGATCTGGTTCGGCTTGGTTCGCCGCAGCTTGGTGAAGGCGAGCGCTGCGAAATCGAACGTTCCGGGGTCTTCGCCGACCGGCACCGAGATGTTGTCCAGGCTTTCCGAAATATGGCGGGCGAGCGCATCGACGATCTCCGGCCGCGACGTCTGGCCGCGCATGATGCCGATGCGGCAATCGGGCAGGGCGCCGAAGCCGTCGGCTTCGCCCAGCACCCGCATACCGGGTCTGAGCGCGCATTCCGGCAGCACCGAGATTGCCAGCCCGGAAAGCACCGCGGCGGTGATGACGG
>NZ_RZRR01001348.1:0-969 GCF_003998555.1 Mesorhizobium sp. M7A.F.Ca.CA.002.09.1.1
TTCCTGATGAACGGGCAGGAATTCGCCACTGCCGTGCAATACGACCTGCCGATCGTCGTCGTCGTCGTCAACAACGGCATCTACGGCACCATCCGCATGCATCAGGAGCGCGAATATCCCGGCCGCGTGGTGGCCACCGACCTCAAGAACCCCGATTTCGCGGCTCTCGCCCGCGCCTATGGCGGCCATGGCGAAACGGTTGAGAAGACGGCGGACTTCGCCCCGGCCTTCGAACGCGCCCGCGCCAGCGGCAAGCCGGCGATCGTCGAGATCAGGCTCGACCCCGAAGCGATCACCCCGACCCGGACGATGACCCAGATCCGCGACAAGGTTTGAGGGCCGACCGGGGCAAGTCGAGTTCCTTCACGCCCCCTCTGCCCTGCCGGGCATCTCCCCCTCAAGGGGGGAGATTGGCAGTTTCGTCGTCTCGCCCTTCTTCCAACACTGGCGATTGGCGAAACCCGAAGTACATTCGATCTCCCCCCTTGAGGGGGAGATGTCCGGCAGGACAGAGGGGGGCGCTGTCCTGCCAACCTTCAACGGTCAGCTACTTCGCCTTCTCGATCTGGCCGCGGACCTCCCCATTCGGGTTCGCTTTGGTGTGGACGTTGACGTAATACTTGCCGGCCTCAAGGTCAGCCGCCTGGGCATCAGTGAGCGTCTCCGACCCCTTGATCGGGCTCTTGAGTTTTTTGAACGGGATGACAGGGTCGGCGTTTTCACCCATCGCCGCAGGGCCATGGATATGCGCGGCCGTCGCCGGTCCGCTGAGGCCGGAATATTTGACGTTCCAGTTGAGCTTCTTCTTGGTCGTGTCGAAGGTGAAAGTGGCTGTGCCCTTACCCTTCGTGGTGACGGGCGGGCTCTGCTGGCTGCCGTCTAGTGTCGCCTTGAACTTTTCCATGGCTGCCAGGGCGGGCGATGCGAACAGGAAAGCGGTCGAAATGGCCAGCGCCGACAGCGCCGGTA
>NZ_RZRR01001349.1:0-965 GCF_003998555.1 Mesorhizobium sp. M7A.F.Ca.CA.002.09.1.1
GCCAGGCGGAGAACTGGTCGACGATGAAGATCGTCGTGAACAGGAGCAGCACGAGGGCTATCGTCTTGGCGCCGAAGCCGCGCGAGATCGACAGCTTCAACTCCTCGCCGATACCGCCGCCGCCGACCGCGCCCATGATGGTGGAAATGCGGACATTTATCTCAACACGCAGCAGCGTGTAGGACATGAAGTTGGGCAGCACCTGCGGCAGGCCGGCGAAGCGCACCCGCTCGAACCAGTTGGCGCCGACGGCCCTCAGGCCTTCCTCGGCGCGCATGTCGATGTTCTCGTTGATCTCGTAGAACAGCTTGCCCAGCGCGCCGATCGAATGCAGGCCGATGGCGATGATGGCGGCGATCGGGCCGATCGAGACGATGGCGGCGAACAGGCCGGCGATGACGATCTCGGGAAAGGCGCGCAGCAGTTCCATGAGGCGCTTGACGATCAGCCGCAGCACCGGATGCGGCGTCAAATTGCGCGCCGCGATGAAGGAGAACGGCACGGCGAAGACGAAGCCGATGAAGGTCGAGACCAGCGCCACGTTGAGCGTGGTCAGCATCAGCTCGAAATATTCGGGGATGTAGAAGCTGCCCCAGACATAGGCGCGGCCAAGCGGAAAATTGAATTCCTGGGTACCGGTGTCATGCGGGGAAGTGATGTCGAACATCGCCCGCCAGACATCGTTCCAGTCCTTGGGGACGAGCCAGCTCAGGAAATCCAGCAAATGCGGCAACCGGTCGAAGAAATGCCCGGCATTGGCCTCGTCGGCGAACCACATGGTGCTGCCGAGCGCGGTGATGAGCAGGCCGACACCGATGGCGGTGTAGAGCCGGCGCAAGGACGTCTGGCGACGCCAGGCGTCGGCCATCTGGTGAGTGGCGCCGGAAGGGGCTGTCACGGAAAGGGTCATGATCGGACATGCAAGAAGGGCGGCGTTTTCTCGACGCCGCCCTTCCTGGTTTCGC
>NZ_RZRR01001350.1:0-962 GCF_003998555.1 Mesorhizobium sp. M7A.F.Ca.CA.002.09.1.1
TCGCCGGATGGATCTTGTCCTTCGGCGCCCGGCCGATATGCGTCTCGATGGCGTCGGCGAGTTCCAACGTGCGCTCGAACGGGCGCTTTTCGCGGCGCGCCTCGATCATGCGGGCAATGCGTCCGGCATGGCGCTCCTCGCCGAGGAAGCCGAAGATGCGGGCAAGATCGCCCGGCTTGAAGGAATTGACGACGTCGGCGGCGCTGAGGCCCGATTGCGCCATGCGCATGTCGAGCGGCCCGTCGGCGCGGAACGAAAACCCGCGCTCCGCCTGGTCGAGCTGCATCGAGGACACGCCGATGTCGAGCACGATCCCGTCGGCGCTCTCGACATGTTCGTCCAGCGTCGAGAACGGCGCCTGCACCAGCCGCAGCCGACCACCCGACTGCACTTCAAGATCGCGCCCGGCCGCAATGGCATCCGGATCGCGGTCGATCGCCACCACGGAGGCGCCTGTCGCCAGAATGGCCCTGGTGTAGCCGCCGGCGCCGAACGTGCCATCAATGATGAGGTCGCCCTGCGCCGGCGCCAGTGCTTCGAGCACTTCGGCAAGGAGGACCGGAATGTGGCGGGCCGATCCGCCCACGGCGTGCCCATCTACGGCGCGAGGAAGGTCATCGCCGTGGCCTGCCGTCATTCCGGTCGCTCCCCAGGCTTCGTCCCCTGCCGAAGCTGCAAAAGCCGTGCCCGCGCCTGCGCCCCATAGGCGGCAAGCCGTCCCGGCTCCCAGATCTGAAAGAAATTGCCGCGCCCGACAAAGGCCACTTCCGCCGAGATGCCGGTGTGTTCGCGAAGGAAATCGCTCATCGTGATGCGGCCGTCCTGGTCGAGTTTCAAGAAGGTTCCGTCGCCATGGCAGAAGAACGACATATCGTCCGCCGTCTGCAGGAAGGGATCCTCGAGCGCTATGCGCTGCTCGTAGCGGTCGAGGATCCCTTCCTGCAGACGGCGGACGATATGTC
>NZ_RZRR01000134.1:0-8733 GCF_003998555.1 Mesorhizobium sp. M7A.F.Ca.CA.002.09.1.1
GCGCGGCACTGGCCGAGCGGGCAGGGGGCAGCGCCCGCACCGCGATCCTCTTGACGCAGTATGGCGGGTTTGAGATCGCTTCGACGCTCGACGCTCTGGTCACCGGGAAAAAGAGCGATGTCGGCGGCGCGTTCCGCCTCGCCGAAGCCGTGGCCGGCCGCGATCAGGCGATCCAGTTCGATATCTTCAACCGCCGGGTGCTAGACCTGTTGTCGGACGCGGCAAGCCAGGCAGCACTGGCTGGCGATCTCGCACGAGCCAAAACGCTGTCGGACACTTGGCATGAGGCGCTGGACGCTATATCTGAGACCGATACTTACAATCTCGATAAGAAGCAGCACGCCTTGATCATGATCGACCGCCTGAATTCTGCAATGCGAATGTGACTGGGTTTCCTGGATCGGGATGGCAAATGCTGCCTCGATACGATATCCACCGCCACGCCTTTCCATTCAGACATTCATGACGCTTCATTCATGTCACGCGACAAATTCTACATCACCACCCCGATCTTTTATCCGAACGGCAAGCCGCATATCGGCCACGCCTATACGGTCATTGCAACCGACGCCCTGGCACGCTTCCAGCGCCTGGACGGCAAGGACGTCTTCTTCCTGACCGGCACCGACGAGCATGGCCTGAAGATGCAGCAAACTGCCGAGAAGGAAGGTATAACGCCACTGGCGCTGGCCGACCGCAATTCGGCGATTTTCCGCGCAATGACCGAGGCGATGGGCGGCTCGAATGACCAATACATTCGCACGACCGAACCGCGCCACTACGAATCCTGTCAGGCGATCTGGAAAGCGATGGCCGCCAATGGCGACATCTATCTCGACCGCTATAGCGGCTGGTATTCGGTGCGCCAGGAAGCCTATTTCGACGAGAGCGAGACGACGCTCGGCGACGACGGCGTGCGCCGCGAACCGCTTGGGTCGCCGGTCGAATGGAACGAGGAAGAAAGCTATTTCTTCCGGCTTTCCGCCTATCAGGACAAATTGCTGGCGCTTTATGAGAGCCAGCCCGACTTTGTCGGTCCGACCGAGCGCCGCAACGAGGTGCTCAGCTTCGTCAAGTCGGGGCTGAAGGATCTGTCGATCTCGCGCACGACCTTCAAATGGGGCGTGCCGGTGCCAGGCGACGACAAGCATGTGATGTATGTCTGGGTCGACGCCTTGACCAACTACATCACCGCCGCCGGCTATCCCGACACAAAGGCCGAGCAATGGCACTATTGGCCGGCCACGCACATCATCGGCAAGGACATTGTCCGCTTCCATGCGGTCTATTGGCCGGCATTTCTGATGTCGGCGGGCATCGAGTTGCCAAAGCGCGTCTTCGCGCATGGCTTCCTGTTCAACCGCGGCGAGAAGATGTCGAAATCTGTTGGCAACGTCGTCGATCCATTCGCGATGGTCGAGCACTACGGTCTCGACCAGGTGCGCTACTTCTTCCTGCGCGAGGTGCCGTTCGGTAACGATGGCAGCTACAGCCATGACGCGATCGTCAACCGCACCAATGCCGATCTTGCCAACGGTCTCGGCAACCTGGCGCAGCGTTCGCTGTCGATGATCGCCAAGAACTGCGGCGGCGTGGTGCCGCAGCGCGGCGAGCTGACGGATGCAGACAGAGCGATCCTGGATCAGGCCGCCGCCGCGCTCGACACCGCGCGCAAGGCGGTCGCCGAGCAGGGCATCCATCTGGCGCTGGCAGCTATCTTCGGCGTGGTGGCGGAAGCCGATCGCTACTTCGCCGGCGAGGCACCATGGGCGCTGAAGAAGACCAACCCGGCGCGCATGGAAACGGTGCTGTGGACGACCGCCGAAGTCGTGCGCCGCGTGGCGGTGCTGTGTCAGCCCTTCACTCCGGGCTCGGCCGCGAAACTGCTCGACCTGCTGGCGGTGCCGGCGGAGAGCCGCGATTTCGTGCATGTCCACGCGGATCACGCGCTTGTGCCCGGCACTGCGTTGCCGGTGCCGGAAGGCGTGTTTCCGCGTTACGTCGAACAGCCGGACGCGAACATCTGATGCTCGTCGACAGCCACTGCCATCTGGATTTTCCAGATTTCGCCGAGGAGCGGGCGGCCATCGTCGCCCGCGCTTTAGCCGCCGGAATTGGCCGTATGGTGACGATCTCGACACGCGTGAAGCGGTTTCCGCAAGTACTTGAGATCGCTGAAACTTTCGACGAAATCTATTGCTCTGTCGGCACTCATCCGCACAATGCGGCCGAAGAACTGGATATCACGGTCGAGGAGCTTGTGCGGCTATCCGCGCACCCAAAAGTAGTGGCCATCGGCGAGGCCGGTCTCGACTATTTTTACGACAAGGCGCCACGCGATGCACAGGCGCAAGGCTTTCGCAACCACATCGCCGCCGCCCGTGAAACGGGGCTGCCGCTGGTCATCCATTCGCGCGATGCCGATGCCGACATGGCTGATATTCTCGAGGACGAAACAGGGAAGGGCGCCTTCCCCTTCATCCTGCATTGCTTTTCTTCCGGGCGCCGGCTTGCCGAGGTGGGCGTCGCTCTCGGTGGCTACGTGTCGTTCTCGGGCATCCTGACCTTCAAGAATTCAGCTGAGTTGCGTGCCATTGCCGCCGATGTCCCGCATGCCCGATTGCTGGTCGAAACCGATGCGCCCTATCTGGCGCCCGTGCCGTTTCGCGGCAAACGCAACGAGCCCGCCTATGTCGCCCATACCGCCAAAGTGCTGGCCGAAACGATCGGGGTAAGCGAAGCTGAAATCGCCGATCTGACCACAGATAATTTCTTCCGGCTGTTCGGCAAGATGCCGCGGCCTGCAGAGCAAAGTGCCTGAACGATGACTGACCGGCTGCGCCTCACCATTCTCGGCTGCGGCTCGTCCCCAGGTACGCCGCGCATCACCGGCGATTGGGGCAATTGCGACCCCGACAACCCCAGGAACCGGCGCACCCGTGCCGCCGCGCTCGTCGAGCGGATTGCGGCGAACGGCAGCCGAACGACTGTCGTCATCGACACGGGGCCGGATTTTCGGCAGCAGATGCTGCTGGCCGGCGTCAAACGTGTCGATGCGGTCGTCTATACCCACCCGCATGCCGACCATATCCATGGCATCGACGATCTGCGCGGTTTCGTCCTCGATCAGCGCCAGCTCATCGACGTCCATGCCGACAGGGCGACGATGCTTCGGCTGCGGGAAGCGTTCGGATACTGTTTCGAGACGCCGCAAGGCAGTTCCTATCCGCCGATCGTCAGGCCGCATCTCATCGACCACACCAGGCCGGTGGTCGTCGAAGGAGAGGGGGGTACCCTCACCCTCGAGCCGCTGCCGCAGATCCACGGCGACATCGTATCGCTCGGTTTCCGCATTGGCGGTCTCGCCTATTGCCCCGACATCAGCGACTTTCCGGAACCCACCGCCGAACGGCTGGGCGACCTCGACGTGCTGATCATCGACGCGCTGCAGTACCGGACGCATCCAAGTCATCTGTCACTTGGCGAAGCGCTTGAATGGATCCAGCGGCTGGCGCCGATACATGCGGTGCTGACACATATGCACGTGCCGCTCGACTACGTCTCGGTGATGGCCGAGACACCAGCCAATGTCGAACCCGCCTATGACGGCATGGTTATAGAAATCCCTTATGAATCAGCACGATGCGAATAGAGCTTCATGAGGGCTTTCGGCTCCTTGGTGCAAATATCAGCAGCGTTCCGATCCGCTCGTAGCCCATCCGGGGATAAAGCAGCGCCCCGGCATGGGTTGCTGCCAGCACCGAGTACCTTGACCCGCGCGCGCGATCGTCGTGCAACATTTTCGATATCAAAGCCTGACCAATGCCGCGACGCCGGTGCGACGGCTCGACATACATGCTCGAACACCAGGTGGCTCCCACGGCATCCAGGCTGCGAACGCGCCCAACGATGTCGGCGCCGTCGATTGCCACATACTGGCGGAACGGCGCGGTGTCGCCGAGCAAATCGTCTGGGATCGGCTGCCTGCGGATGATCTTTCCCAACTGTGCCGCCCGTTCGGCCGTCTGCACGCGTTCGACCGAAGCAACCGATGGCGGGTTCGGAATCCGGTGCAATCGGTGGACGAAAAAGCCTTCGGTCCGCAGCAGCCGGTAGCCGAGAGCTTTGTAGGCGGTTCGTGTCGGCCCGTCCGGATCGTCGTTCGCGATCACAACGGAAATGGCAAAGCCCGGCCGCGCATGCTGCCGCACGACGGCATCGGTCTCTTGAGCGGCGACGTCATGGACGACCCATTCTTCGCCGCGGTAATCGCGAGGATTCTTGCGTTCGGCATCGCGCATCAGCCACAATGGTCCAACGCGGCTGGCCTCGTAAGGAAAGGTGCGGCTCCTATCAGCGCTGAAGCCATGCACGAACACTTCGATTGCCGCTTCGATCTCGCTGTTTGCCATCTTCATTTCAACAGCCTAGCGTTGGCGATCCGCTCAAGGCAATACGCCACAATCGGCTCAAGCCTATGAGAATCAGCGGCAATTTACAGTTCTTGGCCCATGCGTTAGTTCCATAATCTATCTTATGCGACTTTTGGATACGGCGAGCGGCATGGATGCGGCGGTCCCCGACTTCACTTTCCAGTTCCCTTGGAGGCTTCAGCCTGGAAACACGTGAGGCTTGGAAACATCCGCTCGATATTGTGAGCGCGCAGCCGTCGGCAGCGCGCTCGACTCTTTGTTCGAACGATCGGGTCAATCGGAGCGACTATTCCAGAATAACGGTGGCCTCCACCTCGAAAAGCATGGGATCGATTGCAAGCTTGGGAACGGGAACCAGAGTCTGCGCCGGCAGCGCCTCGCCGAACATGTCCTTGACGTTCCTGGTCAACACCTCGAGCTTGGACATGTCGTGGTCGACCACGAAGACCGTGAGCTTCGCCACCTGATCCGGCTTGGCGCCGATGCCCTCAAGCGCAGCATGCAAATTTGCGTAGGCCTGCTTCACCTGGACGGCGAAATCCGGTGACAAGGTTCCTGTGCTGTCTTGGCCGCCCTGCCCGGAGATGTAGGCGATCCGAGCTCCGAGCGGTGCGATTACGGCGGTGCTGTAGCCATTCGGCGACGGGTCGTAGAGTGCCTGTGGATTGACAATAGTCAGCTTGAACTCGTTCGCCGGCGACGCAGTGGGGACTGCAATGGTCATGATGATTAGCCCTCCGATAAGCAGATGCTTGATTGCGCGTGACATGGTTTTTCGCTTGGCTCCGCAGCCTGCGAGCAACCTACCCTGGCGCCTGCAGATTGAACTTTAACCTAATCGCTACGTGAATCGTGCGATGTACGAGTCATCGTATGGTACGTCGTACGAGTCAATCGCTCAAGATCGACATTTGTCGCGTTGCCGGTCAAAATCGATGTTCTGAAAAAGCGAGGACGACGGATGGTAGCCAAACGCAGCGGCGCCCGGAGCAAAGGGGATCAACGGATAAGCGTGTCGCTCCAGCCCGTGCAGCAAGCGAGCACCGAGCCGCCGCTGTCTCGAGAGCGTATCGTGGCGACCGCGGTGGAACTGCTGGACGCCCAGGGCATAGACGGATTGACAATGCGTCGGCTGGCCGATCGCCTCGGCTCGGGTGTGATGAGTCTATATTGGCACGTCGACAACAAGGAGGATGTCTTTGATCTAGCAGTCGATTCGGTGCTCGAACATCGCGGATCGCCTGAAACAGGTGAGTCTCCGGACTGGCGCGGAGACGTCGTTCATATGCTCGAAGACTGGCGCGCCAGAATGTTGCGCCATCCTTGGTCGGCATCGCTGTTGCCGCGCCGGGCGCTCGGTCGGAACATTCTCGGTCGCCTGGAAATGCTGAGCAAGACCTTGTCCAGAGCCGGTGTTGCGGACGCGGATCTGAACGCCGCGATATGGTCGCTCTGGAACTATGTGATGGGCGCCACCCTCACCCGGGCAAGCTTCGATCTCTCGGAAGAAGACAGGGCAGCCGCACAGCAGCGTCTTACACATCTCAGCGAACACTACCCGACAATCGAACGCTCTCGTCTGCTGTTGGACAACGATTGGGATGGCGCCTTCCGAAGAGGCCTCGACTTCCTGCTCGACGGCCTCTCGCCAAGATAGAATTCCGGCGCTCCGCCCGGAGCAGACCGGATGGCGCTGCTTTGCGCACGCGACGCAAGAGCTTCCCAGTCCACATCATCACGTTTGGCTCGCCGCCAAGGCGGCGCAGGCAGCGGGCAAGCCCCAGATGCTCGATCCCATCGCGGCGGTGGCTGGTGCGGCTGCATTGCAGCTGAATTGTTGCAGTTGGCGATGTCGTCGCCACGCATTGCCAACCGCTGGTCGGAATCCTCTCTGCAGTCGATCTTTTGCGCAAAACCTTTTTGGCCGACATGCGTTGTTTTCTCTCCAAGCCAAGGAGACGATCATGCAGATGAAGTCGGAAATAGCCGGTGAAGCGGCCAAGCAGCGCCATATCCAACGTGGCATCGATGCCAAGGACAAATCGAAAGGCGATGGGAAGCTTCAAGGCGCCATGCAGGCTGGCGCCCGCGAATATCCCGAGCCCCCCTTCCCTGAGCAACATCAGCCCAAACCGGGACATGAATGGGCCATAGAGCCGGCGCCGCTGTACGATGCGCCTTACTATCTCGGATCGAAAAAACTCAACCAAAAGGTAGCGCTCATCACGGGCGGCGATTCGGGCATCGGCCGCTCGGTGGCGGTGTTGTTCGCCCGCGAGGGCGCCGACGTCGCGATCGTCTATCTGGCCGAGGACAAGGACGCTGAAGAGACCAAATCCGCGGTGGAAAAGGAGGGACGACGCTGCCTCCTGGTCAAGGCCGATGTCAGCGAACGCAGCCACTGCCACAAGGCGGTCATGGAGACCGTTGAAAAATTCGGCCGCATCGACGTGCTGGTCAACAATGCTGCGTTCCAGATCCATTCCAGCGACTTCGGCGAGCTCACCGAAGAACATTTCGACACGACGTTGAAGACCAATCTTTACGGCTATTTTCATATGGCGCAGGAAGCGGTGCCGCACATGAAACCCGGTTCGGCGATCATCAACACCGGTTCGGTAACCGGTATCGACGGTTCAAAACAGCTGGTCGACTATTCGATGACCAAGGGCGGCATTCATGCTTTCACGCGGGCCCTGTCGGGCAATCTCATCGGCAAGGGCATAAGGGTGAATGCGGTAGCACCGGGTCCGGTGTGGACGCCGCTCAATCCGTCGGACAAGGAAGCTGACGACGTCTCGAAATTCGGCGCCGACACGCCAATGAAACGACCAGCGCAACCGGAAGAGCTCGCGCCGGCCTATGTGTTCCTCGCTTCGCCGCATTGCTCGAGCTACATCACCGGCGAAATCTTGCCCGTCGTCGGAGGGTACTGAGGATGGCCGAAACGAAGTCCGCAACGAAGGAGTAGGATGGATGGGCCGTCTGCTTTTCATGGTGGCGTTCGCTTGTGTAGCGTATCGCATCTACACGGAAACCGCAGGGTCTGCTCGGCATGTGCCGCAGGATGACGGTGAGGCGCTGCGCAAGCAATCAGCGGCACTGGGCGTCGACCCGTCTCGCTGACGGGATGGAACCTACCGGCAATCCGGCCGGCTGGTAACTCGGCCGGCCGGATTGCAGCCTTATTCGGCTGCCTGCAGGTTGATCTTGCTTTCCGCCATTTCGGTGAGCTTGCGATCTGTCGCCTGTTCTTCCTTGAGATTCTTGGCCAGCACATTGGCGCAGTCGGTGCGGCCAAGCTGCTTGGCCCAGGCGATGAGCGTGCCGTAGCGCGTCATCTCGTAGTGTTCGACGGCCTGCGCCGAAGCAATCAGCGCCGCGTCGAGAACCTCCTTGTCATCGACGTCACCGCTCACATCGTCGGCCTCCTCGAGAATGCCGTCGATTGCCGGACAGTTGACCTCCTTGGCCTTGACGCCATGCAACTCAAACACCTGTTCGACGCGCTCGACATGGCCTCTCGTCTGATCGAGGTGCTTTTCAAATCCGGCTTTCAATTGCGGGTCGGTTGCCTTGTCGATCATCTTCGGCAGCGCTTTCTCGATCTGCTTTTCGGCGTAATAGATGTCGCGCAGCGTGTGCACGAAGAGATCGTCGAGTGTCTTTATGTCCTTCGAAAAGAAGCCCATGGCCTTACCTTTCATTGCGCTTGGTGTGGATTTCGGCGACGGGGTTTGCGCCGCCAACAAAGACCGGGACGGTTCCCGGCTTCTCTGGTCAACGTGCCGGCACCGAAGGAGTTCCTGATTTCCGAGGGCGGACCGTTCCCCCTTCTCCAAGACCTCGATCCGGTCGGCGGGGAGCCTTTGTCTCGATCACACGTTCTAGCCGCAGAGCAATCGGAACCGAGAAGGGTTGGCGGAATGTATTTCATTGCATTGGCGACTGACTATGACGGCACGCTGGCTCATGATGGGGTCGTCGCCAAGAAAACGCTCACTGCGCTTGAGCGGTTCAAGAAAAGCGGCCGCAAGCTGGTTCTCGTCACCGGGCGTGAACTGCCCGATCTCAAGGGCGTCTTTCCCGAGCTTAGCCTCTTCGACAAGGTCGTCGCTGAGAATGGCGCGATGATCTACACGCCGGCCAGCGAGGAAGAGCGGGTGATCGCCCCGCCGCCCGAGCCCAAATTCGTCGCCAGGTTGAAGAGGCAGGGCGTCAAGCCGCTTTCGGTCGGACGATCGATCGTCGCGACCTGGGAACCGCATCAAGCGACCGTGCTTGAGGTCATCAAGAAGAT
>NZ_RZRR01001351.1:0-957 GCF_003998555.1 Mesorhizobium sp. M7A.F.Ca.CA.002.09.1.1
CTTCTGATGTTGGGCAGCGTCTCCGATATTGTCGGACGCCGGCCCGCGAGCCTGGCGGCCATGCTCGTCGCCATCGTCAGTGCGCTTGTCTTCCTGTTTGCCGTAAACGTCGTCTCGCTCGACGTCGCCCGCATCCTGAGCGGGCTTGGCATCGGCGTCGGCGCGGGGACCGGAACCGCGTGGATTGCCGAGCTTCTTCCCGGCGCGGACAAGTCGCGCGCCAGTGTGATTGCCACCAGCACCAATTTCCTCGGCCTCGGCCTCGGCGCACTGATTTCGGGATTTCTGGCTGAATACGAGCCATGGCCGTTGCGGCTGATCTTCATCGTCTATCTGGCAGCACTTGTGGTGGTGACGATCCTGGTCTGGCGCACTCGCGAAACGGTGTCGAAGCCGGGCGGCCTCGGGGGGATCTCCTGGCGGCCGCGACTTTCCGTCCCGGAGGAAATCCGTGCGCGCTTCGTCGCGCCGGCGGTGACCGGCTTCGGCGCGATGGCGCTGGTCGGGTTCTACGCCGCGTTGGCGCCGAGCATCCTGGCGCAGCAGCTGCATGAGACCAACCATGCCGTCGCCGGCGCGCTGTTCTTCGAGCTGGCGATCGTCACCGCGATCAGCATTGTCGTTCTGATGCACATGAAGAGCAATAAGGCGATGCTGGCTGCGCTGGCATTGATGATCCCAAGCGTCTTGTTGGTGGTGGCGGCGCAGATATTGGCCTCGATGGCACTGATGGTTGCTGCGACGGCCTGTTGCGGCGTTGCGGCGGCGCTTGGTTACCGTGGCGGCCTGCAAGTGGTGAACGAGATCGCGCCCAAGGATCGTCGCGCCGAAGTGGTGTCCAGCTTCTTCATCTGCTGCTTTGTCGGCAACGCCTTGCCCGTCATCGGCATCGGCATCGTTTCGACCTATGCCAGTCCCGTCGCTGCCAGCCTGGCGTTCGCCGGCATGATCGTGGTG
>NZ_RZRR01001352.1:0-954 GCF_003998555.1 Mesorhizobium sp. M7A.F.Ca.CA.002.09.1.1
GGCCGAGCAGGGCCAGGATCGACGCGGTCGATGGCGCCAGCGTCCACGGCTGGTCGAACACCAGACTGAGCGGCACGAGGATGACGGCGCCGCACAGCATGGAACCGGCGGCCGGTAGCATTGGGTCGAGGCCCTTGAAACCGCGGCCGAAAATGGCGGCCCCGGCATAGCAGACCGTCGCGGCGACGATTGCCAATTGCGCCCACAATTCATGACCGAGGCCACCCAGCGCCTGCGTGCCGATAATGAGGCAGATGCCGGCAATGCCGGCGCCCACACCGATCAGTTTGCGCAAGGTGACCGGCTCGTGGCGGGTGATGAGCGCGGTCAAGAGGAAGGTGAAGATCGGTGAGGTCGCGTTGAGGATGGTGGCGAGGCCGGCATCGACCGAGCGTTCGGCCGCGGCGATCAGGGTGAACGGAATAACGCTGTTGAGGCAGGCCTGGAAGGCGAAGCGGCGCCAGCTTGCAGCATCGCCCGGCAAGGCGAGCCCGCGCCAGCGGATGATGGCCAACAGGATGCCGCCGGCGATCAGGGTGCGGGCGGCAATGAAGGTGACCGGCGGGATGGTTTCGACGCCGATCTTGATGAAGGTGTAGGAGGCGCCCCAGAGCACTGCCAGCACGACGAGCAGTACCAGGTCGGTGGTCAGATCGTTTTTTGCAGGCTCGTTCTTCGTCGACATGCTTTTTGTAGACATTGGGGGCTGGCTCGCCTTCGAAGCGGGATCGTCTGATCCAGGCTTATAGGCGGTGCGGCGATGAAATGCTTCGGCCACGGTCGAATTGTCATAGCGCCTCGCGGCTGATGCCCCTTTGCCTGTTCCGCCAAAGTTGCGTGTCACGCCCTAGGCAAACCGGTTTCAAATCGCTAGACCCGCGCCGGGCCGGCGTGGCAAGAAGCCGGCTCGGGTTTTTGGCGGAGATTTTGATGCCGGATTATGACGTGCTTTGC
>NZ_RZRR01001353.1:0-953 GCF_003998555.1 Mesorhizobium sp. M7A.F.Ca.CA.002.09.1.1
CGATCGTCAGGCGTTTCGCTGGCCGCGCTGTCGGGCACCTACAACATGGCGCATCCCGACAAGGCTGTGCGCGACGATGGTCTTCGCCGTCTTGCCGTCGTCATCGAGGCGGCGGCGGCCCTCGGTATTCCGCTGGTCACGCTCTGCACCGGCTCGCGCAATGCCGCCGATCAATGGGCGTATCATCCCGACAATAGCACGCCGGCCGCTTGGTCCGACATGGCCGCCGAGATGGAGAAAGCGCTGGCGCTTGCCGAAGACGCCGGCGTCGATCTCGGCATCGAGCCCGAGCAGGCCAACATCGTTACCTCGGCCAGGGACGCGACCAGGCTGATCGCCGAAATGGGATCGAAGCATCTGAAGATCGTGCTCGATCCGGCGAACCTGTTCGAGCACGCGACGCCACACGAAGCGCGCGCCATCGTCGCCGCCGCGATCGACGAGGCTGCCGGCCATATCGCCATGGCGCACGCCAAGGATCGCTCTGGTGACGGCCGCTTTGCCACCGCCGGACAAGGCATCGTCGATTTTCCGCATTTTGTTTCACGGCTGAAGGCAGCGGGCTTCGACGGATCGCTCGTCACCCACGGGCTGTCCGCCGATGAAGCCCCCGGCGTCGCAGCCTTTCTGCGGGGACTCCTCTGATGGGCGCCGCGCCGGCGATCCTGCTTCGCGACGATGCATCGCTTCGTGTCTTCGACACGGGGCAGGGCAGGCCTCCCGTCGTCTTCCAGCACGGCCTCGGCGGTGATGCGGCACAAGTAGCGCAGAACTTTCCCGATGGTCCTTCATACCGCCGACTGACCGTCGAATGTCGCGCTCAGGGCGGCTCCGGCGCCGGCAGCAAGCGTCCTTTTTCGATCGAGATGTTCGCCGACGACGTGTTGGCTGCCGCCGATGCCGCCGGCCTCGACCGTTTCGTCGCCGGCGGCATCTCGATGGGCGCGGCAATC
>NZ_RZRR01001354.1:0-950 GCF_003998555.1 Mesorhizobium sp. M7A.F.Ca.CA.002.09.1.1
AAACGAAAAACCCGCCTGTGCGGCGGGTCATCGGCGCAAATCAGCACCATGGGCGAAAATGTATCATAGCTGAGGGCAGGCTGTCAAGAAAAAATTCCTATCGCGAAAAGGCGGTCTTTGATTGACCTGCGTTCGGAGCCCTCATCTCCGCCGATCGGCTATTGTGGGCGGCTGCGGAAGGTATATGATTGTCGGCTAATATTAATCGCCGGATTGCTTCGATCAGATGCTGCCGGATGGTTGCTGCCGGTTGACCTCTGGTCCTCCACGATCCGGATCGCGCTCACCAAGCGTGAGCGCGGCAAGGGAGGAATGCCATGCCGGACGTCAAATGGGCCATGAAGGCGCGCGAATTCATCAACTGCAACTGCGCCTATGGCTGCCCGTGCCAGTTCAACGCCATGCCGACATACGGGTTCTGCCAGGCGGTCGCCGGCATGGAAATCGAAAGCGGCCATCACGGCGACACCAAGCTCGACGGATTGCGGTTCGTCGGGATTTTCAGCTGGCCCGGCGCCATACACCAGGGCGGGGGCGAAGCCGCGGTGATCATCGACGAGAGGGCGACGGAAGCCCAACGTGGCGCGCTGCTTCGCATATTGGGCGGTCTGGATACCGAACCGGGTGCAACGATATTCCAGGTCTTTTCGACCACGCTGGAGAAGTTCCACGACCCGATCTTTGCGCCGATCGAATTCAACATCGACGTCGACGCGCGAACCAGTCAGCTGCATGTCGAGGGTATAACCGACGGTCGTGGCGAGCCGATCCGGAATCCGGTCACCGGCGCTGCCCACCAGGCGCGCATCGACCTGCCGCACGGCTTCGAATACGCGATCGCCGAGGTCGGGCGCGGCTGGACAAAGGCGACGGGCCCGATCAAGTTCGAGCTGGCCGATACGCACAGCCATTTCGCCAATCTGCATCTCACGCAGAGCGGCATCGTGCAT
>NZ_RZRR01001355.1:0-949 GCF_003998555.1 Mesorhizobium sp. M7A.F.Ca.CA.002.09.1.1
CCCTTCCTGGTTTCGCCGTTAGCCGCCGATGGCTGCCTTACGGGCTTCGACGATGACGTTGTAGAAGTCCGCCTTAACCGGGACGTAGCCGGTAAAGTCGCCGCCCTCGACGCCTTCGAAGCAAGCCTTGTCCTTCTTCGGCAACTGCGTGAAGAAGTCGGCGAGCTTGGCGGTCATTTCGTCGCCGAGCGCGGTGCGCACGACCAGCGGGCCGTTCGGGATCAGACCCGAGCGCCAGACTTCGACGAAGTCGTTGGGGTCGACGGCGCCCTTGGCGACTTCCTTGTGGAAGGTGCCGGAGGTGTAGCCGTCCTTGAAGTCGCCGATGCCGGAAGAATCGTCCACCGCCACGTCGACCTTGCCGTCACGCACGGCCAGGACGTTGTTCTCGTGACCGCCGTTGAACTGGGTCGAGGCGAAGAAGGTTTCGTTCGAAGCGCCGGTATCCTTCGGGATCTGGGTCAGCGGGATCAGGTAGCCGGAGGTAGAATCCGGATCGGCGTAGCCGAGCTTCTTGCCCTTGGCCGACTTGATGTCGGTGATGCCGGAGGATTTCAGCGCCAGGCCGATCGAATAATAGCCGGTGGCGCCGTCGGTCTGCTGGGTGGTGAGGATCGGGGTGACCGCCTTCGGGTCCTTGAGAGCGACGCTGGCGTAGCCGGAAGCGCCGAGTTCGGCGAAGTCGAGCGTGCCGCCGAGCAGGCCCTGGATGACGCCGTCATAGTCGGCGGCGGGGAACAGCGAGACCTTTTCGAAGCCGAATTCGGCCTTCAAATGGTCGGCGAGGCACTGGTAGTTGCGCAGCCGGTCGGTTTCGTTTTCGCCGCCGAGAATGCCGACGCGAAATTCCTTCATGTCGGCGGCATGGGCCATGCTGGTCGCCATGGCGAGCACCGAAACGGCGCCAAAGACCATCTTCCTGAACATTGGATATTTCTCCTGTAGGTTC
>NZ_RZRR01001356.1:0-947 GCF_003998555.1 Mesorhizobium sp. M7A.F.Ca.CA.002.09.1.1
CGACAGCGACGCTGCCGAACATGACCACCGGCTTTTTCGGCTCGATAATGATTTCGTCATCGATGGACAGCCTGGCAAAGCCCTGCGCCATGACGAAGTTAGCCGCGATCCGGCGCTGGTGCTCCCCGAGCTTGCCGGATTCGTGAACCGCGACATCGAGCCCCGAACCGGTCACGGTGACCGCCAGCCGGAACGATTTGGCGGTTGCGCAGACCAATTCGGCGAGCGCCTTCAAGCGATCGAGCGCGGCAACGATCTCCGGCAGCGAGATCGGGCATTCCGATATGGCGACGATCTCCGGCGACAGATGGCGATGGAAGCCGAGCAGCATGCCTGTCTCGGTGCGCCGGGCGGCAAGCACGACACGGCGGCGCGTCTGCGGTGCGCAGGCGACCAGGTCACCGATCTCGCAATCGATGCCCTTGCCCTTCAGGATGTGCGCCACTTTTTCGCGCTTCCACTGGCGATAGGCTTCGGCTTCGAAATGCTGGAGCGCGCAACCGCCGCATTCGGTGAAGTGGCGGCAGGCGGGATCGATGCGCAGCGGCGATGCTTCCAGCACCGCCATCAGCATGGCGCGATCCCTTTCGCGCGCGGCGGTGACCGTTTCACCGGGCAGTGTGAAGGGAATGAACAGATCGCCTGTCTCGGTCTCGGCGACACCGTCGCCCTGGGCGCCAAGTTTCCTGATGCTGAAGCGCGCGCTCATCGGTCCTTGATCCCACCGAGCAGGAATTCGCGATTGCCGTCGCCGCCATCGATCGGCGACAGATGCAGCCCCAGCGAGCGCCAGCCGGGAACGGAGTCCAGCCAATCCTGCAGCAGGCCGGCGACACGGGCGGCGTCGAAGGGATCCTTCAACAGACCACCCTTGCCGATCGCTTCCCTGCCGGCCTCGAATTGCGGCTTGACCAGAAACATGGCCTTTGCGCCAGCCTTGGCCAGAC
>NZ_RZRR01001357.1:0-944 GCF_003998555.1 Mesorhizobium sp. M7A.F.Ca.CA.002.09.1.1
GAATAGATCTTGATGCCCTTGTTCAAGCCCGCTTCGTCGACAGCGATCTTCACGCCCTTGGCGAATTCGTCATAGGGAGCGAACATCACCTTGATGTCGGGATGCGCCGTCAGCACCGAACGCGCCTGGTTGGCGACGGAGTTGGCGATCGGATTGTCGAGCGTGCCGAACATCGCGACTTCCTTGATGCCGGCATATTTCTTCTTGACGTCAACCCAGGTCTCGTTGCGGCGGTCGAGCGGCGCGATGCCGGCGACATAGACATAGCCGGCATTCCAGCTCTCGCCATTGTCCTTGACCGCCTGCTCGAGCGCGAGGCGTGCCAGGTCGCGATCGGACTGTTCGATCTGCGGGATCTTGGGGTTTTCGACATTGACGTCGAAGGCCACAACCTTGATGCCGGCGTCGACCGCACGCTGCGCGGCGTCCTTCATCGATTCCGTCAGGCCGTGCTGGATGATGATGCCCTGCACGCCGAGCGCGATGGCCTGGTCGACCATGTCGGACTGAAGAGCCGCATCCTGGCGGCTGTCGAGGACGCGCAGGTCGATGCCGAGCGCCTTCGACTGCGCCTCGACGCCCGAGAGATAGGCCTGGAAGAAGTCGCCGGTCGAGAGATAGCGCACCAGCGCGATCTTGACGCCGGGCTTGTCGAAGGGCGCCGGCTTGTCCGCGGCAAAAGCCGGGACCTGCATCAGCATAGTTGCGCCGGCCAATCCGAGCGCCACCTTCCCCAGAAGTCTTCTTGTAATGCTCACTTTGTTTTCCTCCACTCTTGTTGAACTCGAAAATCCTGTTCCGGTCGAAAGCTATCTCCTGCCCCTGCCCGAAAGCGCAAAGGTGAAGACAAGGGCGACGACCAGAACCACGCCCTTGATGAAATCCTGCGTGTAGTAAGGCGCGTTCATCATCGTCAGGCCCTGAAGCAAGATGCCGACGAACAG
>NZ_RZRR01001358.1:0-944 GCF_003998555.1 Mesorhizobium sp. M7A.F.Ca.CA.002.09.1.1
GGTGAAATCCTTTTGGGCATAATAGCGATAGAAATCCGGATAATCGCGCCACAGGTGCAGGGCGAGCTGCGCCAGCTCGCGCACGGTCGTCTGCTGGCCATCCGCCGGCAGGCCGGTCGAATTGACGAAAGTCGACGTCTTGAGGCCGATCTGGCGGGCGCGTTCGGTCATCTGCACGGCAAAATTGTCTTCGGATCCCGACATGCCTTCGGCGATGACGATGCAGCCGTCATTGGCCGCCTGCACGGTCACGCCCTGAATCAGGTCTTCGAGCCGGATCGACGACTTGAGCTTGGCGAACATCGTCGATGTTCCCGAAGGCGCGCCACCCTTGCGCCAGGCGTTCTCGCTGACCACGAACGTATCGTCGAGCTTCAGGCGGCCGGATTTGATGGCATTGAAAACCACTTCCATGGTCATCAGCTTGGCCATCGAGGCCGGCGGTATCGGCTTGTCGGCCTCCTTGGAAAACAGCACCGTCCCGGTCTCGGCATCGATCATGAAGGCCTGCGCGGCCTTGGTCTCGAACAGCTGTGCACCGGCCGGAGCCTGGAAAAACAGCAGCAAGCCAAAAACCAGAAGCCCGGCGAGAGGCGGGAGCAAGCGAAATTGCATGATGTTCGACCCGTTGGCCGGCACCGCCGGCAAGCCCGCGAAAAGTATCAGGCTTTTTGCGCGGCGGATCAACCGCGCAGCGGAAATCCCATCAGGCTTGCGCTCAGTTGCGCACAGCCAGCGCATCGGGCGCGCCATGCGACCAGGCAGCCTGCAGCAAATCATCGAGATTGCGGTGGCCATCGGGATAGAGATTGACCGAATACCAATCCTCGCCATCGAGTTCCGAACGCTGGATCTCGATCTTGCCGTATGCGGCAAGCTCAGCGGCAACACGCTTGGCCTCCGCTGCATCCTCGAACGAACCAGCCGCGACGTAGTCAGTGGAC
>NZ_RZRR01001359.1:0-943 GCF_003998555.1 Mesorhizobium sp. M7A.F.Ca.CA.002.09.1.1
GCGCCGACGCGCGTCGGGTTGGCGCCCCAGGGGATATCCCGCTCCGGCCAGTGGATCTGATAGAGGTCGATGTAGTCGGTGCCGAGCTTGGTCAGCGACTTGTCGATGGCGTCAAAGATATCGGCGCGCACCAGTTGCGACGGCCTGTCGCCGCGAAACCAGCTGTTGGCCGTGCGGCCGACGACCTTCGAGGCCAAGATCACCTTGTCGCGGTTGCCCTTGGCCTTCATCCAGCTGCCGATGATCTTTTCGGTCCGCCCCTGCGTCTCCGCCTTGGGCGGGATCGGATAGAGCTCGGCGGTGTCGATGAAATTGACGCCGCGCGAGAAAGCCAGGTCCATCTGGGCGTGGCCTTCGGCCTCGGTGTTCTGCTGGCCCCAGGTCATGGAGCCCAGGCAGATCTGGGTAACAAGAAGATCGGTCCGACCGAGACGGCGTTTGTGCATGGATTCGGCTCCGGAGGAAGGCTGGCGCGACTGCGCGGAGGAGCCGCATCTATAGGCAAAGCAGAGCCGCTCTCCAAGCCTCGCCAGGCCGACTTTTGCGTGAACCAGCCGGGTTAGCGGCGAGCACCGGCCAGTGCACGACGCTTGGCCTCGTCGATCAGCATGTTGGCCACTTGCATGCGGATCATGGCGCGCTGGCGCAAATGTGGGGCGACGCGGTCGGGATGGTTGGCAAAGGCAAAGCTGCGGCGCATACGGCCGAAATCGGCGACCTGCTTGGGCTGATTGAGGCCGAGTTCGACGGCGATGGCTTCGGGATCGATCGGCGGCAGTTTTTCCTCGGGCTTTGGCTCTTCGCCGGCGAGAACCAGCTTGGCATGATCGAGCAAAGCGGCGAATTCGGTCGCCAGATCCGCGCCCGCCTCGCGATATTCGGCAGCGGAAACCTTGATGCGGCCGGAATGGAGTTCATCGGCCACCGAAAGATAGTCGAACGG
>NZ_RZRR01001360.1:0-940 GCF_003998555.1 Mesorhizobium sp. M7A.F.Ca.CA.002.09.1.1
GTGCCAAGGCGCACATCAACATGAAGGTGGCTAACGACAAGGCTGGTTCGCCTTATCTGGCACCTGAGGTGCTGACAGAAGTCGATCATCAGATGAGCGTCATGCGCGAGGAAAGCTTTGGCCCGATCGTCGGCATCATGAAGGTGCGCAACGACGAAGAGGCGATCGCGCTGATGAACGACAGTCCCTACGGGCTGACCGCTTCGATCTGGACGCGCGATACCGAGCATGCCGTGGCGATCGGCAACCGCGTCGAGACCGGCACGGTGTTCATGAACCGCTGCGACTACCTCGACCCGGCCTTGGTCTGGACCGGCGTCAAGGACACCGGCAAGGGTGCGGGCTTGTCGGCCATCGGCTACGACAATCTGACCCGGCCGAAATCATTCCATCTGCGCGAAGCCATCTGATTTATTGAAAGACAAAAATGTCCAAGCTGATCTCCAAATGGAACTACCCCACCACCGTCCGCTTCGGCGCCGGCCGCATCAAGGAATTGCCTGAGGTGCTGGCGGCCACCGGCATCAAGCGGCCGTTGTTCGTCACCGACCCTGGACTGGCGAAACTGCCGGTCGTCGCCTCGACGCTGAAGATACTCGACGACGCCAAGGTTCCTTACGGCGTCTTCTCCGAGGTCAGGCCTAACCCGGTCGAGTCCAATCTGACCGCCGGCATCGCCGTGTTCAAGAAGGGCAAACATGACGGCGTCATCGCCTTCGGCGGCGGTTCGGCGCTCGATCTCGGCAAGCTGATCGCCTTCCAGGTCGGGCAGGTCAGGCCGGTATGGGATTTCGAGGATGTCGACGACTGGTGGACGCGCGCCAATTCGGACGCCATCGCGCCGATCATCGCCGTGCCGACCACCGCCGGGACCGGATCGGAAGTTGGCCGCGCCGGCGTTATCACCAATGAGGCGACGCACACCAAGAAGGTCATCTTC
>NZ_RZRR01000135.1:0-8704 GCF_003998555.1 Mesorhizobium sp. M7A.F.Ca.CA.002.09.1.1
TTCGGTGACAGGCTGCGGCGACGTCCATGACAGCGCGCCGCCGAGCGAACGCTCGCCGGTGCGCAGGCGGACCGGCAGCAAATCGTCGTCATCGCCCGCCGTGGCCAGCCGCGAACCGGCGAAACGCACCAGCGTGCCGCCATTGTCGACCCAATCGACAAGTCTCTGCCGGACCTGTCCGGGAATGGTGCCGATATCGGCCATGACAATCATCGCGGGCTTCTGGTCGAGGATCTGCGGGATGGCGTCGGCGAGGTCGGCGCTGGAGGGTTCGACCAGATCGGCGAAGGGCTGCAGCGCCCGCCTGATGTAGTAGAGTGGCGACAAAAGCGGCTGCGCCTGGTCGGCCTCGGCCTGCGACAGCAGCCCGACGCGGCGGCGCTTGGAGCTTTCGTCGAGGACGCGCACCGCACCGGCCTGCCGCTCGCCGTCGAGCGCGATCGAAGCGAAGTCGTTGCGCAATTCGAACGGCACCGCCATGGTGCCGGTGGCGGTGGTTTCGCCAGGCGAAAAGGTCAGCGTCGCATCGGCGATGCGGCGGCCCTTGTCGTCGAAGGCGCCGGCGGTGACCTGCGCCGGGGCAGGGTCGCCCGGCGCGCGGATGGCGGTCAGCGCAAAGCCGTCGACCTGGTTGTCGGCGGCGGTCAGGCCCGTCAGCGACAGCCTGTCGGCGGTTGCCCAGACGACACGGGCGGCATTTTTCGACAAAAGCGTGTTGAAGGCGGCTTCATCGCCTTTTGCCGCCAGGCCGTCGGCAAGCACGGCGACACTGGCCCCGGGCAAGGTCTCCAGCACGCCGGCGACGCGGGCATAGACGGCGGGCCGGTCGGTCGGGATCGGCCGCGGCTTGGCGGCGCGCAGCCGGTCAAGGGCGGTGGCGGCATCGAACGGGCCGATCTCGGCATTGGCTTTTTCGGCGGTGAAGGCGATGACGACCGGCACGCCGTTGGAGCCGGCGTCGTTGATCAGCCGCTCGGCGGTGGCGACGCGTTTGCCCCAGTCGGCGGCACTTGCCCAGTCATTGTCGATGACCAGGGCAAGGGCGGCTCCTTCGGCCGGCAGCTTTTCACGCGGATTGAAGACCGGGTCGGCCAATGCCGCGACGATGAGGGCCGCCATCAAGAGCCTGAGCAGCGTCAGCCACCACGGACTCTGCTGCGGCGTCTCCTCGCGCTTCAGTACGCGCGCCAGGATCTTCAGCGGCGGGAAGATCTCGGTCTGCGGCTTGGGCGGCGTCAGCCTGAGCAGCCACCAGATCACCGGCAGTGCCAGCAGGCCCCACAGCACCATGGGGGCGCCAAAGGAGAGCGGCAGCCAACTCATGCGACAGCCTTTCCTGGCCGATCGCCACCAGCGATGCCTGCACGACCGCCAGCGGTCGGCCTGACCGAGGGGCCATCAGTGGTCATCGCCATGTGCAGCCGCACCAGCGCGTCGGAGGCGAGCCGATCGGTGTGGTTGACGGTAAAGCTCCAGCCAAGCCGCTTGCACCAGGCGGCCAGTTCGTGGCGGCGGGCGGTGTAGAGCAGGCGATACTCATCACCCAGCATTTCGGCGCGGCCGGCGGTCAGCTTGTCGCCGGTCTCGGGATCGGTGAATTCGGTGCGGCCGGCATAGGGGAAGGTCTCCTCGGCCGGGTCGGCGACCTCGATCAGGTGGGCGCGCACGCCGTGGCGGGCCAGCACGTCGAGCCAGGCCATCGTCTCCTCGACGGGATCGAGGAAGTCGCTGACGATGACGATGTCGCAGAAGCGCCTGATGTCGGACAGGTCGGGTTTTGCCGGCAGCTCGCCGGCATGCATCAACTGGGCGGCAATTCGTTCGGCGCCGTTGCGGGCGGTGAACGGGTCGGTGAGGCCCGGCCAGGCGATGCGTTCGCCGCTGCGCGACAACAGCTCGGCCATGGCCAGCGCCAGCACCAGCGCGCGCGATTGCTTGGAAACGCTGGCGCCTGTCGATTTGTAGAGCATCGACGGCGAGGGGTCGGCCCACAGCCAGACGGTATGGGCGGCTTCCCATTCGCGGTCGCGCACATAGGTGTGGTCGTCGCGGGCCGAGCGGCGCCAGTCGATGCGCGAGGAATCGCCCTCGACATAGGGCCGGAACTGCCAGAAATTCTCGCCGATGCCGCGCTTGCGGCGGCCGTGCCAGCCGGCGATCACGGTGTTGACGATACGGCGCGCCTCGACCAGCAGGTCTGGCACAAGCGAGGCCCGCAACCGGCCACGGGCGAGCGCGTCGCGCGTCGCTGCCGGAGCCTGGACCTCGCCGATGCGCGGCATCAAATCCCTTTCACGAGTTTCGCCACCACGTCACGCACGCTGGTGCCTTCGGCGCGGGCGGCGAAGGTCAGCGCCATGCGATGCTGCAGCACCGGCTCGGCCAGCGCACGGACGTCGTCGACCGAGGGCGCCAGCCGTCCGTCGTAAAGCGCGCGCGCCCTTGTGCACAGCATCAGCGCCTGGCTGGCGCGCGGGCCGGGACCCCAGGCGACGTTCTTATCGGTCTCGGCATTGCCTTGGCCGGGACGCGCCGAGCGCACCAGCGTCAGGATCGCCTCGACGACGCTTTCAGGCACCGGCATGCGGCGGATCAGCGTCTGGATCTCCTTCAGCCGCACCGGCTGCAGCACGTTTTGCGCTTTCGCGTCCTCGATGCCGGTGGTTTCCAGAAGGATGCGGCGCTCCGCCTCGATTTCGGGATAGAGGATGTCCACCTGCATCAGGAAGCGGTCAAGCTGTGCCTCGGGCAGCGGATAGGTGCCCTCCTGCTCCAGCGGGTTCTGGGTTGCCAGCACGTGGAAGGGCGCCGGCAGGTCATGGCGGGCGCCGGCAATGGTGACGTGGTATTCCTGCATGGCCTGCAGCAGCGCCGACTGAGTGCGCGGCGACGCGCGGTTGATCTCGTCGGCCATCAGCAGCTGGGCGAAGATCGGCCCGGAGATGAAGCGGAAGGAGCGTTTTCCGGTCTCGTCCTGCTCCATCACTTCGGAGCCGAGGATATCGGACGGCATCAGATCCGGCGTGAACTGGATGCGACGCGAATCGAGGCCGAGCACGATGCCAAGTGTTTCGACCAGCTTGGTTTTGGCGAGACCCGGCACGCCGACCAAAAGCGCATGGCCACCGGCCAGCAGCGCCACCAGCGTGCGCTCGACGACGCTTTCCTGTCCGAAGATGACCCGGCCGACCCCGTCGCGGATCCGGGAGATGTCGGCAAGCGCCTTCTCGGCCTCGGCGATCATGTCCTTTTCGCTGATCGGGCTTTCCTTGACCATCACGCTCATGCCGCATCGATCCTTGTGGTTGGAATACCATGGCTGGAACAACGGCTGCACCATACCATAAGTTGCCGCGATTCGGCCTCGCGTGGCGCCTACATCGAAACTTAAATCACAGACTTAGGCTGACAAGCGGAACAACAGTGACTATTTCGTGACCATGACGGGACCCTTGGGACATCGTGAAGAAAGCCTGACTGATGCCACCGAGGCGCGTGGTCTCGAGGCGCTGATCTCGCGCGCCGCCCGTGCCGGCAAGGGCGCGGCACCTGTCGAACGCTGGAATCCCGACTTCTGCGGCGATCTGGACATGGAGATCAAGGCCGACGGCACCTGGTTCTATCTGGGCACGCCGATCGGGCGCATGCCGCTGGTGCAGCTTTTCTCCTCGGTGCTGCGCAAGGACGCCGATGGCAGGACCTATCTGGTGACACCGGTAGAAAAGGTCGGCATCCGCGTCGCCGATGCGCCGTTCATCGCCGTCGAAATGGACGTTTCGGGCAGCGGCGAGGCGCAGACAATCACCTTCCGCACCAATGTCGGCGACGTCGTCGAAGCCGGGCCGGAACGGCCGCTGCGGTTTGTCGATGAGAACGAGACCGGCGGGTTGAAGCCCTATGTGCTGGTGCGTGGCCGTCTGGAGGCGCTGGTGGCGCGGCCGGTGATGTATGAACTGGTCGGGCATGGCGAGGAGATCGAAATCGGCGGCGAGACGATGTTCGCGGTGCGCTCCAAGGGCGCCGTGTTCCCGATCATGCCGGCGGACCAGTTGAAGCGGCTGAGCGCGTGATGGACCAGGTGACGCCGGCGCCGTTTTCATCCGCGGATTTTCGCGCGCGCTTTGCCGTGCAGCCCGATGCACATGCAGGCGACGACGACTATGGCGACCATCGCTTCAACCCCGGCCATCCGCGCCTCAACCAGGGCAAGGCGCTGCGCAATGCCGCGGTGCTGATCCCGGTGGTCGATCATGAGGGCGATGCGACGGTTCTTCTGACCAAACGGGCCGAAAAGCTGCGCAGCCATTCGGGGCAGGTGGCCTTTCCCGGCGGCACTATCGATCCGACCGATCCGAGCCCTGAGGCGGCGGCGCTGCGCGAGACCTTCGAGGAGATCGGGCTTGGCCGAGATGGCATCGAGATCATCGGCCGCATGCCCGACTATGTCGCCGGCAGCGGCTACCGCATCGCCCCGGTGCTTGGCATCGTGCGGCCCGGTTTCCAACTGACGCTCAACGCAGACGAGGTCGATGCCGCTTTCGAAGTGCCGCTGCGCTTCCTGATGGACCCGGCCAACCACAAGCGCGACAGCCGTATGTGGAACGATCTCGAATGGTTCTTCTACGACATGCCTTACGGCGACCGGCGCATCTGGGGCGTCACCGCCGGCATCATTCGTACTCTCTATGAAAGGCTCTATGCGTGAGTGTCTCGATCGCGGGCAGGGCCGATTGGCTCACCGACAAGCATCTACAGCGCCTGCTGTTCGCATTGGCCGAAGGCGGTGAAGAGGCGCGAGTCGCCGGCGGCGCGGTGCGCAACACGCTGATGGACCAGCCGGTCGCCGACATCGACATCGCCACCACCTGCTTGCCGCAGCAAACCCTCCGCCGCGCCGAAGCGGAAGGGTTCAAGGCGGTGCCAACCGGCATCGAGCATGGGACGATCACCGTGGTTGCCGGCGGAAAGCCCTATGAAATCACCACCTTGCGCGCCGATATCGAAACCGACGGGCGGCGCGCGAAAGTGTCGTTCGGGCGCGACTGGAAGCTCGATGCCGAGCGGCGCGACTTCACCATCAACGCGCTCTATGCCGAGGCCGATGGCAAGGTGGTCGACCTGGTCGGCGGCATTGCCGACATCGAGGCGCGCCGGCTGCGATTCATCGGCGACCCGGAAGCGCGCATTCGCGAAGACTACCTGCGCATCCTGCGCTTCTTCCGCTTCTTCGCCTGGTACGGCGACGGACGGCCCGACGCCGAGGGGCTGAAAGCCTGCGCCCGTCTGAAGGAAGGGCTGGCCCAGCTTTCGTCCGAGCGCATCTGGTCGGAACTGAAGAAACTTTTGTCGGCGCCCGATCCGTCACGGGCGCTGCTTTGGATGCGGCAGGCAGGTGTCTTGACCGCGGCGCTGCCGGAAAGCGAGAAATGGGGTATCGATGCCATCCATGGGTTGGCCAAGGCCGGCAAGGATCTGGGCTGGGCACCCGACCCGCTGCTCAGACTGGAAGCGATCGTGCCGCCCGATGCCGCTCGCATGAAGTCGCTCGCCGAGCGGCTCAAACTCTCGACCGCCGAAGCGGATCGCCTGCGCCAATGGGCGCTCGCCACCGCCGTCGAGCCGAAGACGACCGAGGGCGAACTGGCAAAAAGGCTCTAGCGCGGCGACCGGCAGGGGTTTGTCGACCGTCTGCGGCTGTCGCTTGCGGCAGCCAGGATGCGCGCCGTCGAGGACAATGAGGCGCTGCTCGAAGCCGGTGGCTTTTCGCGCCTGCTTGGCTTCGCCACCAAATGGGAAAAGCCGTTGTTTCCGCTGAAAGGTGCCGATCTGACGGCGCTCGGCGCAACTCCAGGCCCGAAACTCGGCGAAATCCTCAGGAATCTCGAAGCGGAATGGGTCGAAGCCGGGTTTGCCCCTGATCGCGACGCGCTCCTCAAGCGCGCCGCCGAAGCCTTGCAGGCCGGGTAGATCAGGCCGCGTCGCGGGTCTTTTCGATGCGCGAACGGATCGCCTCGATCATCGTCTCGCGGATGACCGTCTCACCATGTGTCTCGCGCATGTGCTCGACGGCACGGCGCATGACCTCGGCTTCCTCGTCGGCACGTGTGTGCCAGTCACAGCCGGGCACGAGCGACCCGCAGTGAAATTCCTTCATGAGATTTCTCCTTTTCTCCGTGGAGCCTGGTCGAGGCTCCGGCACTTTTTTGGCCCATGTCCGGTTCCAGGGTTGAAACCGCGGACCGCGAACGGGTGAGAAGCATAACACAGATGGGGTGGTATTGGTTGCCGTCAACGGCAAAAGGGCGGAGCAGCATCGCTCCGCCCTCGTCTCGTCCCGTTTTGGCGGGCAGGCCTTCACTTGGCGATCTTGACAGCCTCGGCAATCTTTTTCTTGCCGCTCATGTCCCATGAGACACGGACCTTTTCACCGACCTGCAGGCCAGGATCCTTGAAGGTCTTGGGAAGCGTAAAAGACGATCCATCGTCGAGGACCAGGCTCATGGCCGTCGTGTCAAAGGTCTTGATCGTCCCGGTGGTGTGCTTGACGGCGGCGAACGCCACCGAACCGGAAGCGAGAAGGGCAGCGGCGGCCGCCGAAACAATGATCTTGCGCATTGCGAAGTACTCCTGGAAAGGCGGGTATCTTTTTGACGAAGATGTCCCGCGTCGTCTTGGGCCGTCCGGTCGCGTCGGGTCGCGGCTCGCTTTGTCTTGACGCAATTCCGGTCGGAAAGCCGTTTCGCACTTTCCTGAAATTGCGCGCAGGCGAACCGCCGGCGCTTCCCGACCCCGCGCCACAAATAGACCAGTCTTTTCAAGAGCCTATTAGACGAAAAAGAAATTTTTCGCCGCACCGTGTGCCACATTCCATGCCCAATTCGAGCGAATGGGACATCAATGCGGCTCACGCCGGGCTCACCATTTTGTTACGGCCAGCGGACCTCGGGCGGCAGGCTGGAGAGGATGGCGGCGACATTGCCGCCGGTCTTCAGTCCGAATATGGTGCCGCGATCGTGAAGCAGATTGAATTCGACGTAGCGGCCGCGGCGGATGAGCTGTTCGTCACGGTCGCCATCGGTCCAGTTCTCGTTGAAGTTGGCGCGCACAAGGTGGCCGTAGACGACGAGAAAAGCGCGGCCGACATCCTGGACGAAGTTGAAATCGGCATTCCAGCCGCCCTTGTCCTCACCCGAATGCAGCCAGTCGAAGAAGATGCCACCGGTGCCGCGCGGCTCGTTGCGGTGCGACAGATAGAAGTACTCGTCGCACCAGGCCTTGAATTTTGGGTAATCGGCCACCGCGACATTCTTCTCGCAAGCGAATTGCATGGCGCGGTGGAAGGCGACCGTGTCGGGGTCGTCCTGGGTGCGGCGGCGATCGAGCACCGGTGTCAGATCGGCACCGCCGCCGAACCATTGGCTGGATGTGACCACCATGCGCGTGTTCATGTGCACGGCCGGAACGTTGGGATTCCATGGGTGCGCGATCAGCGAAATGCCGGATGCCCAGAAGCGCGGGTCTTCCTCGGCACCGGGCATCTGCTTCCTGAATTCGGGTGAGAACTCGCCATGGACGGTCGATGTGTGGACGCCGACCTTTTCGAAGACGCGACCGTGCATCATCGACATGGTGCCGCCGCCGCCGCGCCCCTCGTCACGTTCCCATGGCGTCTTTTCGAAGCGGCCGGGCGACCACGAGGCCAGCGGCCCGCCAAGATCCTGCTCGATCTGCTCGAAGGTGGCGCAGATGCGTTCGCGCAGCGCCTCGAACCAGAGGCGCGCCTTCATCTTCTTCTGTTCGATGTCGGCGGGCAGGCCCGCCGGTATTTCTGGTCGTTCCAAATGCCGTCTCCGGTTGGGGCGGCGAGTCCCACAAATGACTCGTCTTTTGCCGGCGCGATCCCTAATCTCTTAGGGGACAGGGTCAAGTGTCATTACGGTGCAAGGAGTTGTTTCGTGCGCACCCCGGCAAGACCGCCGCTGGATGGCCTAAAGAAAAGGCTCGACCAAAGCCGTGCCGAGCGCGTGCGTATGCCGCGCGACGGTTTCCTGCGCGAGACCTTCGTGCTGCCACGCTCCGATGCCCGGCTCAAGGCCAAGGAATGGTTCGAGCGCTTTCCCAAGCAGGCCTACTGGACCGAGATCGAAAGCTGGTTCGAGCGGCCGGGCGACCTGATCGAGTTCACCATCAGGCGGTTGCCTGCGGCCGACTAGGATTTCGTCGCCCCGTTTACGGGGAGAGGGTGCCGGCAGGCAGGTTGAGGAGCGGCACGAACCTCTCAATGCTGGCGCCGCCCCTCATCTGCCTTCACTGCGTTCAGGCACCTTCTCCCCGTGAACGGGGAGAAGGAAGAGCGACCAGCCTCCTTGCCCCCGTTCCCTCGCGTGCCAGCCGGTCACCCTTGTTGCGCAGCGGGCATTTGTCGATCGACATGCAGCCGCAGCCGATGCAGTCGGTCAGCCCTTCGCGCAGTTTCTTCAACTGGGCGATCTTGTGATCGAGCCCGTCGCGCCAGGCGGTCGACAAAAGGTTCCAGTCGTCGCGCGTCGGCGTGCGGCTTTCGGGCAGTGATTCAAGTGCGGCACCGATTTCGGCCAGCGAGATGCCGACCTCCTGTGCGACCTTGATGATCGCCACGCGCCGCAGCACGTCGCGGCCGTAGCGGCGCTGGTTGCCCGACGTGCGGTGGCTGCGGATCAAGCCG
>NZ_RZRR01001361.1:0-939 GCF_003998555.1 Mesorhizobium sp. M7A.F.Ca.CA.002.09.1.1
GACCAGACGGTTGTCCGGCTCACGCTGGAGGCAATCGAGGAGACGTTACACCGGTCTGCCGAACAGCATTGGCCGAACATTGCGGCACCGTGGCCGGATGACCAGCGCCGGGCGGTTGCGCAGTGTATAGCGACGAACTGGCGGGGGGCGCCCGGTGAGGCACACAGGTTCGCCGATTGGGTGGTGGCCACATGGTCCAACATCGAATTGACCTACGCTGGGCCGGAATACCCCGAAGCCGGCTTCATCCATCGGCACAACGTGTCGCTCTGTCGGACTTTCATGGCTCACCTCGGTAGATCGAACACTCAATGAAGCCAATGCACACTAGCCGCGATGCTCCCAGAAACTGCCGTCTTTGGAGCTACAAAAGCCGCAACGGCCCTTCGCATGAGTCTGCCACCGGGAGACTTTGCAACCGGGTGCAAAATGTCGCGGCCGAAAATTTCGGGCATCCGGCAGTCTTACCCCGCCACTCCCTTTGCCAACCTCGCCAGCGTTGACCGAGAGCATCCCGTTGCCGAAATGATGGTGCTCCAGCTTTGCCCGCTGGTGAGCATGCTTTGGATCGCTTTATTGCGGGCCTTGTCCTCAGGCCGGCCACGATATTTTCCCTCGCTCTTGGCTTTCGCGATACCCTGCGTCTGCCTACGCCGACGATCCTCGTAGTCTTTCCTAGCGACTGCCGCGATCACATCGAGCATCATGTTGTTGATTGCGTCTGCCATGCGGGACATGAACTCATCGGCATTCCCCGATGCCATGCCCCATGATGTCGGTAGGTCGAGGGCGACAACCTTGATGTGTCGATCTCTAATTTCGTCCTTTAGCTTATTCCAATCTGCACCGTTCAGCCTGCTGAGGCGATCCACCTGCTCGATCAGCAGGATGTCTCCTGGTTGGCAATCCGAGAGGAGTCGGAAGAGTTCCGGTCGTGCG
>NZ_RZRR01001362.1:0-931 GCF_003998555.1 Mesorhizobium sp. M7A.F.Ca.CA.002.09.1.1
GCTTTATGCAAATTTGACAGCGCGCCAAAAGAAGCCTACAAGCAAATCGTCGATATTTGTTTGACTGACTTTTGTTATCCGCGCTTTCGAGCGCGCCTTTGACGAACTTCCCACATCAAAAATCGGGACAAACGACGTTGTGCATCCGCATGGCGTCGAACGAATATTTGCCATGGAAAGGGTTCGTCATGAGCACCGGCACAGTTAAATGGTTCAACGCCACCAAAGGTTTTGGTTTTATTCAGCCTGACGACGGCTCGGCCGACGTTTTTGTCCACATCTCGGCCGTAGAGCGCGCCGGCATGCGTGACATCGTCGAGGGCCAGAAGCTCGGCTACGAGATGGTCCGCGACAACAAGTCGGGCAAGATGTCCGCCGACCAGTTGAAGGCGGCCTGAAAAACGAATTCTGCTCTCCCGGTGACCACGGATGTACTGGCACCGGTGAGTGGCGAATTCGGGCGCATGGCCGCGGAGACCTGAGTTTCCACGGCATATCATGTGCATAAGCAGGGCGTTCCCGTGCGGTGCATCCTTTTGGATGTCATCTGGTTGCGCGACGCTCTCATGGAAGGTCAGGCGGTGCCTGGCCTTTTTCATTTTCCGCGCCTTGCCGCCGAAAGTGCGCTGCGCGCCGGCCTGGACGTGCTAAGGGACGCTCCAGCAATTTGAATTCGCCGCGCGTATTGCTTTGTGCGTGATCCTGACCGAAGACCCGGTCTCGCTCCATCGGCACAGGCTCCTGACAGGAGAAAGATTTGACCACCAGTTCAAAGACAACCGTCGATCAGGCCGTGTCCCTGTTCAGCAAGACGCAAACCCAGTCGATGTCGCTCAACCGCATCAATTCCGAGCGCGACGCCGTCAGTGAGGCACGCGAAGCCAAGACCGCGCGTCTGCGCGAATTGCGCCTGGAGAAGGAGGCCGACGAG
>NZ_RZRR01001363.1:0-930 GCF_003998555.1 Mesorhizobium sp. M7A.F.Ca.CA.002.09.1.1
GCCTCGGACAGTGCCAGGAAGTCGTCCAGGCTGGCGAGCGCCTGCGCGGTGGCCGCTGCCATCTCTGGGTCGCCGGGAGTGAAGATAATTGTTTTGTCGTCGCCCGGATCCGTGGCTTGTGCGCCGGCCAATCCTGGAGCAAGCGCCAGCATCAGGGACATCGCAGTCCAGACTGCAAGCTTCATGGAAGGCCCCCCTTCATGTCAACGGTCGACACCATCCCGCATTCGACGTCGGTTTGCAACCGTAGCGCGAGTTTGATCAGCGTTGGCGTGGCGGTTTTTGAACTGATCCGCGAAACAAAATGTGTATCGACGATCGGTCAGCGCTCTGTTTCGTGATGCCGCCCGAGATGGATTGCGGCGGCTGCGTGGTGATCGAAAGCCGCCCGTCACAATCGGCCAAGTGACTCTTTTCGCGGACAGAAGTGCGTTCATTGGGGGAGCCGAAGCGGCCTGAAATGATCTAGGTCGCAGATAATGTGTCGGAATTAAGCCTATGATATTGTTTGCGAAAATTCACCCAATGTGATTTGCGGAGGGTGCGCTTTCCGTCCAGTTTCAGGCCGTCCGGTGCTGTCGTTTCCCAAGGCGGCGGTCCGGAAAAGTGAAACAGCACGGAGTGCTTACCAATGAAGAAGACCCTCGCAACCACCGCTGCTCTGCTCGCCTTCCTCGGCACCGCTTATGCCGCGACCGTTCAGGGCACCATTCAGGCCGTCGATCCGACGACCAAGTCGATCACCCTCGACGACGGCAAGATCTACCAGCTGTCGCCCGAAGCGACGATCGGGAAACTGAAGGTCGGCGCCAAGGTGGCGGTGACCGTCGATGACAAGACCGGCATCGTGACGTCGATCAAGAAGGCCTCGTAAGGCGAGGGCATCGTGCGTCGGCAGACCTGCTGACGCAATTTCAGACCCTGTTCCAT
>NZ_RZRR01001364.1:0-930 GCF_003998555.1 Mesorhizobium sp. M7A.F.Ca.CA.002.09.1.1
GCTCGGGCCTCGGCGGTCTGGTCGACCAGATCGAGGACCCGATCCGCATCTCCTATGCCGACCTGCCCGGCTTTCCCAGAAGCGGTGTCACCGGGCACGCCGGCGAAGTGGTGGCAGGGCTGTTTGCCGGCGTGCCGGTGCTGCTGCTGTCGGGCCGTGCCCATTACTATGAGCACGGCAACGCCGCGGCGATGCGGCCGGTGCTGGAAGTGCTTGCCGGCATCGGCATCACGAAACTGATCCTCACCAATGCCGCCGGCTCGGTCGATCCGGACATGCCGCCGGGCTCGGTGATGCTGATATCGGACCACATCAATTTCTCGGGCACCAACCCGCTGATCGGCGAACCAAGCGACCGGCGTTTCGTCGGCCTGACCGAAGCCTATGATGCCGGCATCCGCCAGGCCATCGAGCGGGCGGCAAAAGCGACCGGCACCACCCTGCACAAGGGCGTCTATATGTGGTTCTCCGGCCCATGCTTCGAAACGCCGGCCGAAATCCGCATGGCGCGCATCATGGGCGCCAATGCGGTCGGCATGTCGACCGTACCGGAGGTCATTCTCGCCCGCTTCCTCGGACTGCGCGTCGCCGCCTGTTCGGTCATCACCAATCTGGCGGCCGGCATGACCGGGGCCGAGCTTTCGCACCAGGAGACCAAGGACATGGCGCCGGTCGGCGGCGCGCGGCTGGCGACGATCCTGCAGCGCGTGTTCCGCGACGGACTGCTGGAGATCTGATGCTTCCCCAGGAAATCATCCGCCGCAAGCGCGATGGCCTGAGGCTGTCGGAGGACGAGATCGCCGGCTTCGTCGCGGGCGTGACGTCAGGCGCCGTTACCGACGGCCAGGCCGGCGCCTTCGCCATGGCGGTGTTCTTCAACGGCATGAACCGCGACGAGGCCGTGGCGCTGACGCTGGCGATGCGCGATTC
>NZ_RZRR01001365.1:0-917 GCF_003998555.1 Mesorhizobium sp. M7A.F.Ca.CA.002.09.1.1
TTCCATCACGGCGAAACCATTCGCTGATCGCCGATTTGTAAACTTCCTTTTCGACGGCATTCAGCAGAGAGTGAATGACCCGAACATCGTTGTGCCGCTTCACATGATCGAAAATTCCTAGCGCCACTTCATGGATGATCTTTTTCTCCGAAGATCCTCTTAGCTTGGTGCCATCGTTGCTCTGCAAGGTCGAAGAATATTTCTTTTCCAGTTTTAATAAGCTCTCTGGCGGCGTTCTGCTCTTGTCGCGTTTGAGGTCAGCCAGGAGTTTGAAGATCGGTCTTTCATGATTCATTCTGGTCACTGGACCGATGCCCCCTCGGGCCTTTTCAAAACCTTGGTCACGCCCTCAAACAAGCTCCCCTGCCTGCGAATAGGCCGAAACCAGCGAGGCCAGCGTCGCGCTTGGCTTCACCGCGTCATGTGGCACGAGCACATAAGTCCACGGCTTTCCGCCCGTATCCCTGGCGTGCTCATTTGCGTGATGCACCCATTTCCGGGCAGCCTTGGCCTTCGCCTGAACAATCGGGTCGGCCATCTCATTCTTCGCCTTGATCTCAATGATGAACTTGTCCTTGGTAGTCTCGACCACGAAATCCGGCTCGTATGACTGCCCGGACGCGTATTCGATCCTGAACTGACCGATTGCGGGTTTCATCCAGCGCAACACTCCGGCTTCGCTGGCAGCCTCCACGATGACCGCGAATTCCCGCTCTGTGTCGGAGTCGAATTTCTGGTACGGATAGCAGCACTTGGCGAAACCTTCGAAGACATATTTTGGTGTAAGGTTGAGCGGGCTGACTGGCGTTCGGAAATCCCGAACGAATGCCTCGCTGGGGACGTTGTAGGCCTGGGGCTTCATCACGACGAAACCCCTTGAGACGCTAGCTCGGTAATCGGTCGGGGTCTCCCAATAG
>NZ_RZRR01001366.1:0-917 GCF_003998555.1 Mesorhizobium sp. M7A.F.Ca.CA.002.09.1.1
GTGTCGAGATCTTCCTCGAGCAGGAAACGGCGGTCGATGGTCATCCGGCAGGAGTCGGGCACGTTGGGCGACGGCAGGCCGGGCCGGAAATCCTCGGTCTGGCCGCCATGGATCGAATTGATGTTCATGGTCGAGCGTTTTGCTCCTTCGGGCACGACCGGCATGCGCGTCATCTTGCGGTCGAGCGCGGGAAACAGTTCGTCCTCGAAAGCCCGCAGCACGGCGCCCATGTGGCGCACCGCATTGTCGCCGAGAAACGGCATCGAGCCGTGCGCGATCTCCCCCTTGGTCTCGATCTCCGCCCACCAGACGCCACGATGGCCGAGGCAGATGCGGTCCTTGTTCAGCGGCTCGGGAATGATGACATGGTCGACCCTGGGTTTTGAGAAATAGCCGAGCCTGGCCAGATGCGCGACGCCGCCGAAGCCGCCGGATTCCTCGTCGACGGTGCCGGATATTTCGATGGCGCCGGGAAAATCGGGGAAGACTTCCAGGAAGGCCTCGGCTGCGATGATAGAGGCGGCAAGGCCGCCCTTCATGTCGCAGGCGCCGCGGCCATAGACCCTGCCGTCCCTGACGATGCCGGCGAAGGGATCGACGGTCCAGCCATCACCGGCTTCGACCACGTCGATATGCGAGTTGAAGTGGACGCAGGCGCCCGGCGACCTGCCTTCGGAACGGGCAACGACATTGACGCGCGGGTAGCGGTCGGTGTCGCCGGGCGTGCCTTCGGCGCGGATGAACTCGGTCTCGAAACCGCTCTTCTTCAGCCGCGCGCCGAGATATTCGGCGCATGGCCGGTAGGCCTCGCCGGGTGGATTGATAGTCGGAAAACGGATCAGTTCGGCGGTCAGCGCGACGACGTCGTCGCGCCTGTCATCGATTGCCTGGAGGAGTCGCTGGTTCATGCGCAGAGT
>NZ_RZRR01001367.1:0-915 GCF_003998555.1 Mesorhizobium sp. M7A.F.Ca.CA.002.09.1.1
AGGCAGTACATTCAGCGATCATGGCATGAGCTGGGACAATTCCCGCCGAAACGGACATTACGCCCCGATCAATTGGTCTGGGCAGCAGTAGCCGTAGGCAGCGTAGCACGGAACGACCTCGTCCATGGCCCCGACGTTGCAGCGATACATCATTCTCGCGCTGCTGATCGCTATCGCTGCGGCGGCGTGGACCCTGCTTGTCTGGCAGCAGATGGGCATGGACGCGGACATGCGCATGGAAATGTACGCACTCACCATGGGTATGAAGGCGCCGCTGTTTCTTGCCATCTGGATGATCATGATGATTGCCATGATGTTTCCGACGGCCGCGCCCATGATCCTGACGTTTCACCAGGTCCAGGCCGGCAAACAGAGCCGGGGCGAGACCTTTGTCTCGAGCTGGGTGTTCGTGGCCGGGTATATGCTGGTTTGGGGCGTGATGGGCGTTATCGCCTTTGCCGGTGCGGCGGGTGCGGAGATGCTTGCCGGGCATGTGGGTTTGTCCGCTGCGACGGCCGCGCGTATCGGCGGCGCGCTGCTGATGATTGGGGGCGCCTATCAACTCTCCCCACTGAAAGATCTGTGTCTGGCCAAATGCCGCACGCCGATTGGCTTCATCCTGACCTCATGGCGCGATGGTTATTGGGGTGCGGTTCGCATGGGCCTGGAGCATGGACTTTTTTGCCTGGGCTGCTGCTGGCTTTTGTTTCTCGCCCTCTTTCCTCTCGGGATCATGAACGTCGCCGCAATGGCCGTGGTCACCTTGCTGATCTTTGCGGAAAAGACCCTCCCGTCCGGAGGTGGGATCGCAAAGGTGTCGGGTATCGCTCTGCTTCTTTACGGCGCGGCGGTGCTGGTCTTTCCACAGGCGCTGCCAACCTTCCAGCAGGTGGGCGCCATGACAATGAATTGACC
>NZ_RZRR01001368.1:0-914 GCF_003998555.1 Mesorhizobium sp. M7A.F.Ca.CA.002.09.1.1
TGATACGGCCCTCGGCGGTCTGGCGCATATGCAGCCGCTCGGCCAGCACCAGTCCGTTCAGCAGTTTCTCGTAGGGCCGCGAGTGGACGATCAGGCCAGGTGGCGTCTCGAGCGGCAGATTTATGCCGGCGGTGGCGGCAATGCCCGCCGAGCCGACGCCGGCCGCGATCAACACCTCGTCGGTGGCAAGCAGCCCATGCGATGTGTCGACGCCCGAAATCCTGCCGCCTGTCTGGACAAGCGCCGTCACCGTGCTGGAGATGATCCGCGCGCCGCGTCGTTCGGCATCGGCCAGCAGCGCCTTCGTTGCCGCGACCGGCTCGGCAACGCCCTCTTCGGCGACATGCAAAGCGACGTCCGGGAGTTGGGTGAGATTAGGCTCTATACGGGCCGCGCCGGCGCGGTCGACGCGCTCGATGCCGTAGCCCCAGGCCGAATGCTGCGCGGTATAGGCTTCCATGTCGGCCGCCGATAGATCCCAGCACAGGCCGCCGCACCAGTTGAGCGGCAGGCCGGGCACGTCCCGCGCCAGCCGCGACCATTCGGCCATGGCGCGGGTGCGCAGCCGGAAATAGGGCTCCGGATTGCCCCAGGTGGCATTGATCCAGGCAAAGGAGTTCGGCGTGGCGACCCCACCGGCGGCGCTGTCGGCGGCGATGACCGTCACCTGTGCGCCTGCCCTGGTCAGGTGCCAGGCCATGGAAGCACCGATGATGCCGGCGCCGATGACGATCACTTGTTTCACCGCAGCCATGTTCGCTCCTCAAACTCGCCACCCCCTGAGGGACACTCTTCCAGTGCCACCCCCGCTTGCCAACATCGGCAACGCAAATTATTCGGCTTGACATCAATACGTACGTACGTATTATATCGGTATGGCCAGACAATCACTCCGCGAAAACCTCCTTGACGCC
>NZ_RZRR01001369.1:0-914 GCF_003998555.1 Mesorhizobium sp. M7A.F.Ca.CA.002.09.1.1
ATTGCCGGCTTCGGCATGGGGGGAAGAGGCGGCGCGGCCGGCAAGGGCGTGGCGACGGAAGCCACCTATAATGGTTCGGTCGAGACTTTCCGCGAAAGGTCGGCCGGTATCATCGTGCAATCGATCGGTGGCGGTGGCGGAAATGGCGGCGGCCAGTTCGGCCTGAGCGTCAACGCAAGCGTGGGCATCGGTGGTTCGGGCGCGGGGGGCGGCGAAGCCGGGACGGCAAAGTTCTTCTCGACGACAACACTTGACGTCACGACCCATCAGTCGGACTCGGCCGGCGTCATCGTGCAGTCGGTCGGCGGCGGCGGTGGCAATGGCGGCTTCTCGTTGAACGGCGCGGGTCTTGTGGCTGCTGTCAGCATCGGCGGCAAGGCCGGCACTGCCAGCGACGCCAAGGCAGTGACGGTCGGCATCAATTCAGGGCTGATTCACACGCTTGGTGACCGCTCCACGGGTATCATCGCCCAGTCGATCGGCGGCGGCGGCGGCAATGGCGGCGGCACGGCTTCCGCCGGCCTCGGCGCCAACGTCACAATCGGTGGCAAGGGAGGTGGCGGCGGCACGGGCTGGACCGTCGATGTCACCAATGGCGCGGCGGTACACACCGAAGGTGTCCAGTCTCATGGCATCCTGGCGCAGTCGATCGGCGGCGGTGGCGGCTCAGGCGGATTTGCCGTCTCGGTTGGCGGGCCGTCCTTCTCGCTTGGCGGCGATGGCGCGTCGGGCGGCGGGAGCAAGAAGGTCTATGTCGAAAACACAGGCCTGATCAGCACGGACAAGGATATGTCGATCGGCATCTTCGCGCAGTCGGTCGGCGGCTCGGGCGGCGACGGCGGGTTTGCGATGGCGGCCGGCGCCTTTGCCGCGGTCGGCATCGGGGGCAAAGGCGGGGGCGGGGGCGGGGGCCG
>NZ_RZRR01001370.1:0-911 GCF_003998555.1 Mesorhizobium sp. M7A.F.Ca.CA.002.09.1.1
ATCCTGTGCGACGTCTGGGGCGTGGTCCATAATGGCGAAACGCATTTCCCTGTGGCGGCCTCCGCATTGGCAAGGGCTCGAGAGGCGAAAATCCCCGTCGTCCTGATCACCAATTCGCCGCGCAGAAGTGCCGATGTCGTGGCGCAGATGAACGCGATCGGTGTTCCACCGTCAGCCTACGACCGGGTGGTTACCTCAGGCGACGTGACCCGGGATCTGATCGCCGAAGGGCCGCGCAAGATTTTCCATATCGGCGCCGACCGCGACTTCACCCTCTATGAAGGTCTCGACGTCGAGCTTGTCGAGGAGTTCGAGGCGTCCGGCGTCGTCTGTACCGGCCTGTTCGACGACGAGGTCGAGAAGCCCGAGGATTACGCGGAGCTCCTGCGGCGGCTGCGCGCCAGGAACCTGCCTTTCATCTGCGCAAATCCCGACATCGTGGTCGAACGTGGCGAACGCATCATCTGGTGTGCCGGCGCGCTGGCGCGTGACTATGCCCAGCTCGGCGGCCGCACATTGATCGCTGGAAAACCTTACGCGCCGATCTACAATCTCGCGATGAAGGAGGTTGCCGAGATTCTTGGCCAGCCGGTCGAGCGCGGCCAGGTGCTGGCCATCGGCGACGGCATGATGACCGATGTGAAGGGCGCCGCCGACAATGGCTTCGATGTTCTTTATGTCTCCGGCGGTATCCATGCCCGCGACTATGGCGATGCCCTGCAACCGGATCCGGCAAGATTGGCGGCCTTCCTGGAAAAGCATGGCTATGGTCCGGTGGCCGTCATTCCCAGACTTCGGTAGGTGACGATGGCAGCCTTCCAGCGCATCCTGGCAACCGCGCCGCTTCCCGCCGACCTGCGCGGCGGCGTCGTGGCGATCGGCAATTTCGATGGCGTCCATCGCGGCCATCA
>NZ_RZRR01000136.1:0-8674 GCF_003998555.1 Mesorhizobium sp. M7A.F.Ca.CA.002.09.1.1
GCGAGCGCGCTTCCGCTGGACTGCCCAGGCTGGTCATGACAGTGCCGGGACCGATCTGTCGCGCATCGTTCAGGCGGCCTTCTTTTCGACGGTGCCGGTATTCATCGTGCTCTGCTCGACCGCGTCGATCGTCGGCCGTTCATAGGACGAGATGGTCTTGCGGCCGAACTCGATCGCCACCTGCGGCAGCGCGCCGTTCATGTAGGCCAACAGCGTCTGCTTGACGATGATATAGAGGCGGTTCTTCTTCTCGCGCACTGTCTTGATCTTGGTGGCGACCGGTCCGACCACAGAATAGGACAGGAAGATGCCGAGGAACGTTCCGACAAGCGCGGCACCAATCAAACCGCCGAGAATTTCCGGCGACTGGTCGAGCGCGCCCATCGCCTTGACCACGCCGAGCACGGCGGCGACGATGCCGAGCGCCGGCAGGCCATCGCCCACCGCCACCATCGCGTGATAGGCCTTCATCTTGTCGGACCTGATGGTCTGGATTTCTTCGTCCATCAGCGCCTCGATCTCGTGCGAGCGGGCATTGCCGATGATGATGATGCGGCAGTAGTCGCAGATGAAATGCGTCAGATCGTGGTTATGCAGCACGGTTGGGAACGCCTGGAAAATCGCCGACTCTTCCGGATTGTCGATATGCGCCTCGACCTCGCTGCGGGATTTCGAGCGCAGCTCGCGCATCAGCGAGTGCAGCACGCCGAGCGTTTCGAGATAGTCCTGTTCCTTCGGCACCGCCTGCTTGAAGGCTTCGAGAATGCCCTTGCCGGTATCCTTGACCGTCTTCATCGGATTGGCGACGAGGAAGGTGCCAAAAGCCGCACCACAGATGATCACTGCCTCCCAGGGCTGGATCAGCACGTGAAGATGGCCGCCCATGGCCATGAAGCCGCCAAGGACGCAGCCGAGCGTTACCACCAGTCCAATCAGAATGCCCACGACAGGTCCTTCCGCATTTCACATCAGGAGCTAGGGATAGCCCCCGTGCCTTGTGTGAGGCTTGAATCGAAGGCGTCGGAGACGATTCAGTTTCGCGCAAGGAAGTAGGGGTATTGTCCGGACATAGCTTCGGCCGGAGGCACCTCTTTGCTTAATACCTTTACCAGCTACCAGCTCATCACCAGGGACATTTCAAAGTCGATCGACAGGATCGAGCAGCAGCCCGTGGTTGATCGCGACACCAAGTATTATCTGGACAACATCACCAAGGTGAAATCGATCGACGATTTCGTCAAGAATGACCGTTTGTTCAAATATGCCATGAAGGCCTACGGGCTCGAGGACATGGCTTACGCCAAGGCCTTCATGGTCAAGGCACTCAAGGAAGGCGTCTCCGATCCCAACAGCTTCGCCAACAAGCTGACCGACAAGCGTTACGCCGAATTCGTCAGGGCCTTCAATTTCGCCGCCAACGGCACCAGTACGACTGTCTACAACAAGGCGCAGCAACTGGTGACCAGCAACTATGCGCTGCAAGTCCAGATCGGCGCCTCGCAGAAGGGGCTCCCTTACTACCAGAGCGAAACCGCCTACTACGTCACCAACATCGCCAAGGTTAGATCGGTCGACGACCTGATGGGCGACAGCCGCCTGCTGACATATGCGATGGCCGCTTTCGGACTCGACGCCGCAACCGAACCTGCCGCAACCGTCAAGGCGATGCTCGAAGGTGGCGTCAGCGATCCCGACAGTCCCGCCAACAAACTGCCCGACAAGAGCTACGCCAAATTCGTCGCAGCCTTCGACTTCGCCCAGTATGGCGATCAGACGACCATGCGCGACGATGTCCAGCAGGCGGTGCCGAAAGGATACATGGCCGGAGCCGGACTGACATTGGTCGAGCCAAGCGCGCAATATATCAAGGGCGAGGCCGATTATTACGCGGCAAACATTTCCAAGGTGACGTCGATCGACAACCTCATGGCGGACAAGCGCCTGCTCACCTTCGCCATGGCTTCCTACGGACTTGATGCGTCAACCGAAACGCCGCAGCAGATCCGCACAATGCTCGAGGGCGGCGTCAGCGACCCCGACAGCCCAGCAAACAAGCTGACGGATAAACGGTACGCCAACTTCGTCACGGCCTTCAACTTTGCCCAATATGGCGATCAGACAACGTCGCGCGACGAAGTGCAGAAAGACACCCCGAAAATCTATACGACGGAGTCGGCGCTTGGCCTGATCGCGCCGAATGCGGACTACATCAAGTCGGAGACCGCGTACTACCTTGCCAACGTCACGAACGTGAAATCCATCGACGACCTGATGGCCAACAGCCGATTGTACAACTACGTGCTCTCGGCCTACGGACTGGACCCGGCGACGGAAAGCAAGGACCTCATCCGCAACGTTCTTGCCGGCGGCATTCGCGACGCCGACAGCGTCGCCAACAAGATGACCAACAAGGCCTATGCCGGGCTGGCCGCCGCCTTCAACTTCGAACAACATGGCGAAGCGGCCACCACCATCAATCCGGCGCAGCAGCCGACCGTCGACAAATACATGCGCCAGACCCTCGAAGAGGATGCCGGCCAGACCAACCAGGGCGTGCGGCTGGCGCTTTATTTCGATCGCAAGGCCCCAACCATCACCAGTTGGTATGACGTGCTGGCCGACACTGCGCTTGCCAGTGTCGTGCGCACCGTGCTCGGCCTGCCCGATTCCTTCGCCACCGCCGATGTCGACAAGCAGGCGCAGCTGTTCGAGCAGAAACTCGACATCTCGGATTTCTCCGACCCCGAGAAACTCGGCAAGTTCCTGACGCGCTTCACCAGTATGTACGAGATCAACAACCCGACTTCATCGGCCGTCACCTCGGTCAGCGTGCTGTTTGCCCAGCCACTCACCGTCGGCATCTCCACCGACCTGATGATGGCCATGCAGAAACTGAGGTTCTGAGACCATCATGCGGGACAGCCTGTACGTCGCTCTTTCATCGCAGATCGCGCTCGAGCGGCGCCTCGACACCATCGCCGACAACGTCGCCAACGCCTCCACGATCGGCTTTCGCGCCACCGGCGTGAAGTTCGAGGACGTCGTCTCTGGCACCGGGCAGAAATCGGTGTCATTCGCCTCCCCGGGCAAGACCTACCTTTCCGGCGCCCACGGTGCCTTGAGCGAGACCGGAAATCCCTTCGATTTCGCCATCCAGGGCGATGCCTGGTTCGCTATAGAGACGCCGGTCGGCACCGTCATGACCCGCGACGGCCGTTTTTCGATGAACGAGAACGGCGAACTGATGTCGATCGAAGGCCACCCGGTGCTCGATGCCGGCGGCTCGCCGATCCAGCTTGACCCCCGCAACGGTCCGCCCAAGGCCGGGGCCGATGGTTCGTTGCGCCAGAACGATCAGCTTGTCGGATCGATCGGCCTCTACAATTTCGATCCAGGCGCGAACTTCGTCCGCTATGGCAATTCCGGCATTGTTCCGGCACGCACCCCGGAGCCTGTCACCGATCGCTCCGATATCGGCGTTGCCCAAGGTTTTCTCGAAGAGTCCAATGTCAATCCGGTGCTGGAGATCACCAGGTTGATCATGGTCCAGCGCGCCTTCGAGAACACGGCCGCCCTGATGCGCCAGACCGACTCGTCCACCGACGAGGCGATCAAGACGCTCGGCTCGAAATAGTCCATGTCGCTCGACCAGCCATCCCTGCGGGCACTCGAAAGACAACTCCAGCCGGCACCGGAAGACCGGCTTGCCGCCCTGGAACGGGTCTGGCGGCGTTTCGCCGACGCCGAGGCACTGCTCAAGCGCGGCGGCCGCGTCATCGAAGTCACGCCCACGCACTACAAGGTGCACGGCCTTTCCGGCTTCGCCAGGCTGGGTGACATCGTCGAGCAGCCCGGCCATGCCGGTGCGCGCCGCGGCGAGATCGTCAAGATCGGCCGCGACGAGGCCGTCGTGGCACCCTTCGAACGCAGCGCCGATTCCGGCATCGGTGATGCCGTGTTCCGCCGCGGTCCGCTTGTGGTGGCACCGCATGCCTCATGGCGCGGCCGCACCATCGACGCACTCACCAGGGCGATCGATGGCGGCCCGCCGCTCGCCCGGGGAGACGACACATCGCGCGGCGCCCAGACGACGCCGGGCGCCATGGCGCGGCAACGCGTCGGCACTGCCTTCATGACCGGCGTCAAGGTCATCGATATCTTCACGCCGCTCTGCTTCGGCCAGCGCCTCGGCATCTTTGCCGGCTCCGGCGTCGGCAAGTCGACGCTGCTCGCCATGCTCGCCGGAGCCGACGCATTCGATACCGTCGTGGTGGCCCTCATCGGCGAACGCGGCCGGGAAGTCCGTGAATTCCTCGAGGACACGATCGGCGACAGCATGGCCAAGACCATCGCCGTCGTCGCCACCAGCGACGAAAGCGCCATGATGCGCCGGCGTGCGCCGGACACCGCCATGCGCGTCGCCGAGCATTTTCGCGACCAGGGGCATCGCGTTTTGCTGGTGCTGGATTCGATCACCCGCTTCGCTCACGCCTTGCGTGAGGTGGCGACGGGAACCGGCGAGCCGCCGGTCGCCCGCGGTTATCCGGCCTCGGTGTTCACCGAATTGCCCAAGCTGCTCGAACGCGCCGGGCCGGGTACGGAAGGCAAGGGATCGATCACCGCCATCATTTCCGTACTGGTCGACGGCGACGATCACAACGACCCGGTCGCCGATTCCGTGCGCGGCATCCTCGACGGCCATGTCGTGCTCGACCGCACGATCGCCGAACAGGGTCGCTACCCCCCCGTCAACCCGCTGTCGTCCATATCGCGGTTGGCCGGAAAGGCCTGGAGCGTCGAACAGCGCGCGCTGGTGACAAGGCTGAAGTCGATGATCTCGCGCTTCGAGGACACACGCGATATCCGCTTGCTCGGGGCCTATCAGGGCGGCGTCGATGCCGAACTCGACATCGCCGTGCGCCAGGTGCCGCTGATCTATGAAGCGCTGACGCAAGGGCCGAAGGATCGCCCCTCAGCCGACCCGTTCTCCGATCTCGCCCGCCACCTCAAGAGCAAGCTGAACGCCGATGCCGGAGACTGAACGCGAATACACCGAGCGCATCCTGCGCGACATGATCGCCGAGGCCAATGCCGCGCAGCAGGCAGAGGCTGACACGGCGAGAACCGCCAAAGCAAAGGCCGCCCGTGCCATCGCGGCCAAAGCCGAGGCCGTTCTGGCCAGAGCCGTCAAGCCAATCCTGCCACGGGCTGGCAAAGCCGATCCTGATCTGGCCAGGCCCGTCGAACCCGCTCTGTCCCGGGCTCCCCAGGCGGTGGCTGCCGAGATGACGCAGGCCAGCCGGGAATCGCTGATCGACGGCCTGTTCCCGCGCACCGAATGGCCGCAGCCGCCAAAGGCGCCGTTTCCCCGACTGGAGAAGAAGTCCGACCGACGCAGCGATTTCGTCATTGCCGCGCTCGGCATCGCGCTCGGCCTGATCTGCGCCCTGTTCCCCTGGTATATCTTCTTCAACCAGGACCAGTTTGGCGTCCAGGCGATGAAGTTCGGCGGCACAGGCTCTAATTCCGGGCGAGCGGGCGGCGGCGTGGTCGCCGAACGCAGCGCGCCGCTGACGGCAAAGGACGTTCCCGCGGCCAATCTCGATCTTCTTGCCACGGGGACGGTGCGGGATGATGCCGATCCCGCAGCCGCATCCGACGAGCAACCGTTTCCGGCCGACGCGGCGAAATTCCGCATGGTTCATGTCGCCAACGGCCGCGCCATGATCCAGGACGACGCTGGCCTCTGGATGGTCCAGCGCGGCTCGATACTGCCGGATTCCAGCAAGGTATCCTCCATCGAGCAGCGCAACGGCAAATGGGTCATGATCACCAGTGCCGACCAGGTGATCGAACTGTCCCGATAAACGATCTCCGGCTTCCGGCCATCCGCAAGGCCCGCGCAAGACTGGCGGCCTAGTCTCTGGGTACCTGCTCGGAGATTCCCATGGAGCCCGTTTCCCTTTTCGACCTCGCCGCCAAGCAAGCGCAATGGCTGGCCGTGCGCCAGTCGGCCGTGGCCGGCAACATCGCCAATGCCAACACGCCAGGCTATACGGCAAACGACGTCGAGCCATTCGAAAAAGTGCTCGACCGCGCCGCCGTATCGCTGCAGGCCACCCAGGCCGGCCATCTCGGCAATGCAGCGACCAATGCCGGCTTCACCATCAAGCCGCAGGAAGATGACGGCGTTGTCATGCCGTCCAAGAACTCGGTCGTGCTGGAAGACCAGTTGCTGAAGGCCGGCGAGGTGCGCCGGTCCTTCGAGCTCAACACGGCGATCGTCAAGGCGTTCCATTCGATGATGATGATGGCGGTGAAGAGCTGACCATGGACGCACTGACCGCAGCCCTCAAAGTCGCAGCATCCGGCCTCGGCGCCCAGTCGGAACGCCTGCGCGTGGTTTCCGAGAACCTCGCCAACGCCCAGTCGACGGGCACCGCGCCCGGCTCCGACCCTTATCGCCGCAAGACCATCAGCTTCGTCTCCGAGCTCGACCGGGCCTCCGGCAGTTCAACGGTTGCAGTGAACTCGATCGATCGAGATCCCAGTGACTTTCCAGTCGAGTTCCAGCCCGGCAACGAGGCCGCCGACGAGAAGGGCTACGTCAAGATGCCCAACGTCAACGTGCTGATCGAAATGGCCGACATGACCGAGGCCAATCGCTCCTACGAGGCCAACCTTCAGGTGGTCAAGCAGGCCCGCGACCTGATTTCCATGACCATCGACCTGATGAGGAACCAGTAATGATCAGCGGTATCGGAGCCCTTCAGTTCAAGCCGTCGATCGGCGGCGATGACGCCGCCACAAGCCTGCTCCAGGGCGGCGCGACACCGTCGGCCGGTGGCAATGTCGGCACCTCCTTTGCCGAGGCGCTGAGCCAGGCAGCCTCCAAGACCGTCGACACGATGCAGAATGCCGAGCAGGTATCGATGCAGGCGCTCAAGGGCGATGCCGACACCCGCCAGGTGGTCGACGCCGTGATGAGCGCGCAGCAGGCGCTTCAGACCGCCGTCGCGATACGCGACAAGGTGGTCTCTGCCTATCTCGAAGTCAGTCGAATGGGCATCTGAGGAATTCCGCCATGAAAGCACTCGCCATCGCCGCCACCGGCATGAATGCCCAGCAGACAAATCTGGAAGTCATCGCCAACAACATCGCCAACATCAACACCACCGGCTACAAGCGCGCCCGTGCCGAATTCTCCGACCTGCTCTATCAGGTCGACCGCACGCAAGGCGTGCCCAACCGCTCCAACGCCTCGCTGGTGCCGGAGGGCGTCTCGATCGGCCTCGGCGTCAAGACGACGGCGGTGCGCAACGTGCACACCCAGGGCGAACTGACCAGCACCGGCAACAGTTTCGACCTGGCGCTGACCGGCAGGGGCTGGTTCCAGATCGAGGGTGCCGACGGCGGCACGCTCTACAGCCGCGCCGGCGCTCTCAACACCAACGCCACCGGCCAGCTGGTGACGGTCGACGGCGCTGCGGTCATTCCGGCAATCAATGTTCCCGTTGATGCCGTCGAGGTCATCGTCAACAAGACCGGCCAGGTCTTCGCCCGCATCGACGGCCAGACCGACCTGCAGAACCTCGGTCAGCTTCAGATCGCCAATTTCGCCAACGAGGCCGGCCTGGCGCCGCTTGGCGACAATCTGTTCCAGGAAACCACGGCTTCGGGGCCCGCGAATGTCGGCGTGCCTGGCGATCCCGGTTTTGCCACCATCCAGCAGGGCTATCTCGAAGCCTCCAACGTCGACCCGGGCAAGGAAATCACCGAACTGATCTCGGCGCAGCGCGCTTATGAGATGAACTCCAAGGTCATTCAGGCCGCCGACGACATGGCCTCCGTGGTCTCCAAGAACATCAGGTAACGCATGATGTCGACGCCCGGCCTCCTGTCCGCATTCCGCCGCACCGCGCTCGTCCTTGCGCTGGTGACCGGCACGATGCCGGCTTTTGCCCAGGAATCGGCCAACCAGTCGGCCACCCGGATCGCCAGCAATCAAGCTGGCGGCGAGGTGGTGCTTATTCCGAGCCGGGTTATCTATCCCGGCGAGACCATCAACCTGGCTGCCCTGAAACAGGTCACCCTTATCGTCGGCAAGCACAAGCCGGAGGCGGTCGCCACACGGGCCGAAGAACTGGATGGCAAGGTCGCCAAGCGCACCTTGCTGCCCGGCCGCTACATTCCCTCCGCCGCCATCCGCGAGGCCTGGCTGGTCGAACAGGGTGCCTCCGTGCAGATCTTCTTCATCGCCGGCGGCCTGACGATCTCGGCGACCGCCGTGACGCTGCAACCAGGAGCCGCGGGCGACCTCGTCAAGGTTCGCAACATCGACAGCGGCAAAATCCTGTCCGGCACGGTGATGGCGGATGGAACCATCCAGGTCAGCGCTTCATGATGCGCGGGCTTACCTTGATCCTGGCAGCCGTGCTTGGCCTGCAGCCGGCGCTGGCCGACGGCCTGACGCCGAAGGCCAAGCGCGAGCTCGCCGCCAAGAATGGCGGCGTCTACAACGATCCCGAATATGATCCGGCCACCACCAGCCGCATGTTCCGGGTTTCGACCGGGCCGAGTTCGCTGCCGCCGGGCCAGGTCGCCTCGCGTATCAAGGACATCGCCCAGCTGCAGAGTTCGCGCGACAATCAACTCGTCGGCTACGGCCTGGTCA